>VFZS01000126.1 GCA_016871095.1 Acidobacteriota bacterium | reverse complement strand
TTCTTCAGCAGCCTCCTACTCTGTGTGAAAGACCTCTTCCATCTCGGCCCACCACTCGCCCGGCGCGCGCGTCTCCAGCGGATCTTGCATCGGCTTCATGATGGACCACCACTCCTGCGTCTTGGGATCGGCGGCCATGCGGGCCATGTCGGCGGCGAAGTCGTCGCCCACGTACTCGAAACAGGCAAACAGCAGGCCGTCCTTCAGGAAAATCGAGTAGTTGCGGATGTTGCAGACCCGGATGGTGGCCAGCACCTCGGGCCACACCGCCGCGTGGCAGCGCTTGTACTCCTCGAGCCGCTCCGGTCTCAGCCGGATCAGTTGTCCGTGACGCCGCATTTCCTACCTCACCAGTTCGTTGATCTCACGGATGAGCTTGACGTCGAACTTGGGCTTACGATCGTAGGTGAGCAGGCCGTTGATCTCCTGCTCGACATCCGTCAATTGCGTGTAGCACAGTCCGGCGAAAGCGGGGATGCGAGCGATGGCCTGGTAGAGGCCGCGCAGCCTCTCCAGCGCCGCTTCGGGCGTCTTCTCCACGCCGGCGTAGCCCCAGGCGTCCTTGGGGACCTCCTGCCCGGGGAGGATGTAGGCGATCCCGCCAAACTCCGAGAGCACCACCGGCGAGCCGTTGTAGGCGTAGCCCGGCGCCAGCGCCGCGCGGCCCCGGAAGGGGAACGGCGCTCCGGGCTTGCCCAGGGCCTGGTAGATCTCGTACAGCAGCTCGCCCGTGCGTGCGTAGTTGTGGACCGCGAAGAGGTCGGTCATATCGCTGTGCTCCCAGCCGTCGTTGTCGATGACCGGGCGAGTGGCGTCCAGCGAGCGGGTGAGCGTGTAGAGGGCCTTAAGGTGATTCTGCTGCCGCGCGTCGCGCAGGTTGGGCACGCCCCAGCTCTCGTTTATGGGGACCCACATGATGATGGAGGGGTGATTGTAGTCGCGCTCCACGGCCTCGATCCATTCGCGGGTGAAGCGATCCACGTAGTCCTCGTCGAAGACGTAGGCGTTGGCCATCTCGCTGGAGACCAGCAGACCCATCTTGTCGGCCCAGTAGAGGAAGCGCGGGTCCTCGAGCTTCTGGTGCTTGCGCGCGCCGTTGAAGCCCATCTCCTTGGTGAGGCGGATGTCGTACTGGATGGCCGCGTCCGACGGTGGGGTGAGGTTGCTCTCCGGCCAATAGCCCTGGTCGAGGACCATCTTGAGATACAGCGGCCGGTCATTGAGCAACACGCGCCCGCTTTCGGCCGCGACCGAACGGAATCCGAAGTACGACTGGACGCGGTCGATGACCTCGGCGCCCCGGCGCAGCTCGAAGGTGACGTCGTAGAGATTCGGCGTGGCCGGCGACCACAGCCGCGGACTGGTAAGCCCCGCCACCAGAGTGACGCGGCGCGCCGCGGCGCGGCTCATGCCGGAAGCCACAACCTGATCGCCGGAGCGCAGTATGGCGTGCAGCTCGAGGCTGGTCTCGGGTCCCTCCAGCCGGCCCTCAAAACGCACCGTGCCGTCGTTGGAGGGCGTAATGCGAGCGCTCTTCAGATAACCCACCCGAGAGACCGCTTCCAGCCAGACGGTCTGCCAGATGCCGGTGGTGCGCTGGTAGAAGATGCCGCGTGAAGCGGGTTCCCAGTACTGCTTGCCGCGGGGGATGGAGCGGTCGGTGGGCGGGTCCTCGGCGCGGACGGTGAGAGTGTTGGTCCCCGGCTTTACCAGCGGCGTGATGTCGAAGTGGAAGGGCGTGTGGCCGCCCTCGTGGCCGCCGGCCAGACGGCCGTTGACCCACACCAGGGCGCGGTAGTCCACTGCCCCGAAATGCAGCAGCACACGGCTGTCCTTCCAGGCAGCCGGAATGCTGAAGCTGCGCCGGTACCACACCCAGGGGTGGAAGGAGGGATCGCCGATGCCGCTGGCCGGGCTTTCGAAGCAGAACGGCACGGTGATGGCGCGAGAGAACTTCCGGGCGCCGGAAGCCCAGTCCTGGTCCAGGCCCTGGTTCTGGTCGTCGAACTCGAACTCCCAGCGGCCGTTCAGATTCTGCCACTGCTCGCGCTGGAACTGCGGCTGGGGATGCTCGGGACGCGGGATCTCTTCGGCGGCGGCGCAAAGGAATGCCAGCGCCGCCAGGCACAGTGCTGGCTTCATGAGGGCCAGCTTATCAGAGCCGCGACCGCCAGGGAGCAGTCGTTCGGCGGGACCGCTCGCTTACGCTCGCGGCTCGGCAATGCGTGCGGCTTAGAATTGCAGCTTCAGCGCGAACTGGATGACGCGGCCGGATTCGCCGGTCTGGATGATGGTCTGGGTGGAGGGCGGCGCCACGGTGGCGCAGCAGGTCTGAGCGAACACGGTCGAGCGCATGCTGGGCGAACCGACCGAGGCGTCGCGCGGGTTGTCGAAGTTGGCGTGGTTGAGCGCGTTGAACATCTCGGTGCGGAGCTGGAGCTTGACCCGCTCGGTGAGATCGAAGCGCTTATGGATGCCCAGGTCCATGTTCCAATAGCCTGGGGCCTCGAAGGTGTTGCGCCCGATTCCGTTGGTCCCGGGGGCCGGGTAGGCGAAGGCGTCCGCGTTAGGGAAGACCACCGGGCCGATGACGCCGCCGATCTCCTGCAACTGGACTTTGGGCGCGGCCACGCCGGGCTTGAGGTCGGCGCGGGACTCGTGGGAGTAGTTCGAGGTGCGCACGCCGCTGCGCACGCTGAACGGCTCGCCGGACATGTAGGTGTAGATGCCGTTGAGGCTCCAGCCGCCCAGCACGTGATGGGCGACGGAAGGCAGCGAAGCCCCGAAACGCTTGCCCTTGCCCACGGGCAGCTCGTAGATCCAGTTGGAGGTGAGCACGTGCCGGCGGTCGAAGTCGGAGCGGCCGCGCTCCCCCCGCCAGTTGCGCGTGTCCGTGGGAGTGCGGGAGTTGGTGGTGCTCAGGCCGCCGCCGGAAGTGGCAGCCACGGGGTCCACCGACTGGTCGTCGATGGACTTGGCGAAGGTGTAAGCCACGCCCACCAGCAGGCCGTTCTGGAAACGCTTCCGCAGCGTGGCTTGGCCGCTGTGGTAGTAGGAGTTGCCCCCTGAGTCGATGTAAGTAATGGTGGCGAACTGCTGGTTGGGCCGCAGCCTGGCCGCCAGGGTGGTTTGTTCGATCCGCCCCGCCATGTTGCCGGCGCCGTTCAGCGCCAGGTCGCTGCGGCTGGTTGAGGAGTTGACGAACGAAGCGGCTACAATGTCCTGAGTGACGATGGGCACGGCGGCACCGGTCACACCGGACGGGCACCCCGATCCATCGGGGTTGCAGCCCCGCCCGAGGTTCTGCTGCATGATGAAGAACGAGGGCAGGATGGCATCGGCGTTGATCTGGTTGACGTCATAGGCGCGGAACAGGCGCGTGCCGCGGCGCGCCACGTAGCCGACCTGGGCCACCATGCCGCCGGGCAGCTCCTGCTGGATGTTGAAGTTCCACTGGTGGACGGTGGGGATCTTCAGCTTCTGATCGAACACGGTCAGGCCCGGCGCGTTGGTGAGGGTCTGAAGCGACGGCGTCAAATAGGAGGACGGCTTGGTAGTGGGCGGCGTCAGCTCGGAGGGGAAACCTTCGCCGACGCGCTTGTCGGGAACCACCATGCAGCCCGGCGTGGTCGAGCCGCCGACCGTCGAGGCGCAGGAAGTGGTCAGCCCCGGCACGCGGCCCGAGACCGCAGTCACCTGGAAGGAGGACACCGTGTCGAAAGCGATGCCGTATCCGGTGCGAATGACGGTGGAACGCCTGGGGCTGTAAGTGATGCCCAG
This sequence comes from Acidobacteriota bacterium, assembly GCA_016871095.1. Taxonomy (GTDB): domain Bacteria; phylum Acidobacteriota; class Terriglobia; order Bryobacterales; family Bryobacteraceae; genus VFZS01. The sequence goes on along the minus strand of VFZS01000126.1, from coordinate 6,750 downwards.
GCGGGGGCCGATGGCGCCCACGTTATTGCGCTGGAACCAGCGCTTGGACTTCACAAACGTCACCGGACCCTCCCCGCCGGTGATGGACTTGTTGGGGACGTAGACGCGGCCGGCGGCCTCGGTAGGCGCCGGATTGGCCTCCCAGCGCGCGCCCGCGTTGACGGTGAGGTTCCGCCGGGCTTTCCACTCATCCTGGAAGTAGAAGTTGTACTGCTTGAGGCGGTGGCCCTGGTTCCACAGCGTGACGCTGTTGCCGGCCCGGAACGGCAGGAAGGTATCGCTCTGGAGGTCGCCCAGGAAGACCTGAGACAGCCGGGAGGGGATCCCCAGCACGTCATTGATGGTCCCTTGCAGGCGGTTGCTGTCGGTGGGGTCTATGCCGGCCACGGAACTGGTGGCCACTCCGGGCAGGTTGAAGCCGGCGGGCGGACGGACCGTGTAGCTGAACGACAGCACCGGGGTCACATTGACTCCGCCGGGCTGGCCGCGCTGGTCGTTGTGCTGATAGAAGCGGAAGTTGAAGCCCATGCGCAGCACGTGGGACCCGGTGATGACGCTCAGGTTGTCCAGGATCTGCGGCGTGGTTACCGCCCGGAAGGTGCGCGGCGTGTTGATGTAAGGCATGTCCAGGTTGTTGAAGGCTGTGCCCGAGGCCCGCGCGTAGGGGGGCACATCCGGAAAGGCGGGGTTGGCTTCGCCCTGGGTGAACAGGAAGATGAAACGCGAGAAGCCGGCGGTCAGCTCATTGACCACACGCGGAGAAAACACCCGGCGATAGCTGACGGCCAGGTTCTTGCTGTGGCGGAAGACCTCGCCCATGGGCGGGAAACCCGGGTACATGCGGGGCCGCGAATTCAGGGGGTCGCCGTCCAGCGTGTTGTGGTCGCTATGCAGGTAGCGCGCGAAGAAGGTGTTGTTGGCGTCGAAGGCGTGGTCCACGCGAGCCATGTAGTGGGGCCCACGGAACTTGTAGGGAGTGTTCCATAGGTAGGTGGCGGTATTCAGGCCGTCCCCAGAGGTGTAGGCGTTGGGGTTGGGCAGCGTCTGGAGCAGCTTAGCGATGGCGGGATCGGCGCCGATCCGGCGCGGGTCATTAGCGAACATGTTGAAGCTGGCTAGGCAGTTCAGGTCCGTGTCGGAGCCGCAGGCGCGCACGCCGGAACGCAGGGCGCCGGTCGAGGGGTCCACCAGGAGAGGCGTGTTGCGCGTGATGCGCTGGCCGTCCAGGACGAAGGGGTTTCTGGGATCGGCCCGGAAGTAGCGGTAGATGCCAGACCGCGCCGTGGGGGTGTACAGCCCGGGCTGCCCGTAGGACTGGTCGATGGGCTGGGCGATGTTGACTTTCTGTCCCTGCCAACTGGCGAAGAAGAAGGTCTGGTTCCGCTTGACGGGGCCGCCCACCTCGAAGCCGTACTGGTTCATCTTGATGTCCGGCTTGGGGGTGCCCAGAGCGTTGGCGAAGAACTCGTTGGAGTTCAGGGCGGTGTTGCGCAAAAAGTTGAACGCCGTGCCGTGAAACTCGTTGGTGCCGGTGCGGGTGGCCACCGAGACCGAGGCGCCGCTGTTGCGTCCCTCCTCGGCGGTGGCATTCGAAGTGGTGACCTTGTACTCCTGCACGTTGTCCGGGTTAATGCGCAGCATGTTGCTCATGGGATTGGGCACCGTGGACTCGTTGGCTTCGATGCCGTCCACGGTGACGTTGAAGGCCCGGTCGCGGGAGCCATTGACGTGGATGCCGCTGCCGGCGGCGCCGGATGAGCGCTGCACCACGCCGGGCTCGAGCACCAGCAGGGCCAGCGGGTTGCGCCCGTTCAACGGCAGGTCCACCACCACCTTCTGCTCGACGACGTGGCCCAGGGCGGCGTTGGCGGTCTGGAGCCGTTCGGCGGCGGCCTCGACGGTGATGGTCTCGGTGGGCGTGCCGACCTCCAGCGTGAGGTTGATAGTCAGCGGGGTTCCCACTTCGAGGATGTTCTTCTCGCTGCGGGCAGTCTTGAAGCCCGGCATCTCGACCGTAATGGTGTAGCTGCCCACGGGCAGGGATGGGAAACCGAAAACGCCTGCCTCGGTGGTGGTTTGCTGCTGCCGGACGCCGGTGGCCTCGTTGACCACCGTGACCGTGGCGTTGGGCACCACGGCCCCGGAGGTGTCGGTGACGGTTCCAATAATGCGCGAGGTGCCGGTCTGGGCCAGGGCCAGCGCGGCCGAGGCTGCCAGGACCACGGCAAATAGGGCAATCCTGCGGGTTGGCATGGGGTGTCCTCCCTGAAACGGCATCGCCAGATTATAGGCCGGACCGGCCCCGGAACGCAATCCCGTCCGCAGGGGAGTTTTTTGTGTTATCCTACAGAGGAGAAAGACGGAGATTAAGAGAACAGACAAGGAGTACCACCTCTAGCATGGCAGTGGCGACGGATCCCAAAAAGAAGGTCGTAGCTAAGTTCCGCAGACACAAGACCGATACGGGATCGCCCGAGGTGCAGGTGGCGCTGCTCAGCAAGCAGATCACGCAGCTCACCGAACATTTCAAGGCGCATCGCAAGGATCACTCTTCACGGAGGGGTCTGCTGGCCATGGTGGCCCAGCGCCGGCGGCTGCTGAACTACTTGAAACGGCACAGCCCGCAAGGGTATCAGAGCCTTATCCAGGAGCTGGGCCTGCGCCGCTAGAAGGTACTGGCAGGCCAGGCGGGCGAAAGTGTTGAGCATTTCCTGCGGCGGGGCCGGCTCAGTCGGCCGCTGTCCCCCGCCAGATCCTCACGGCCTGCGGCGACTTCAATCTCCCTCTTGGGTCCGCGTGACCCAATTTTGCCCGGCGCGGTTGTCCGGCCGGGAGTGGAGGGTTCGATATGGTTAATACCTGTGAGATTGACCTGGGCACATGTGTGCTCAGTCTGGAAACGGGCCGGGTGGCCAAGCAGGCCGGCGGCGCCGTTGTAGTGCGTTGCGGGGATTCAGTGGTGCTGGCCACGGCCTGCGCCGCCCCCGACCCTAGGGTGGGCATCAACTTCTTCCCCCTCACCGTGGACTACCGGGAGTACACTTACGCCGCCGGCAGGTTCCCCGGCGGGTTCTTCAAGCGGGAGGGGCGTCCCACCGAGAAAGAAATCATCACCAGCCGGCTGATCGACCGGCCCATCCGGCCGCTCTTCCCGGAGGGCTTCCGTTGCGAGACCCAGGTGATCGGCATGGTGCTGTCGGCCGATCCGGTGCGCGACCCCGACACCCTGGCCATGGCCGGCGCCTGCGCCGCCCTGGCCATTTCCGACGTTCCGTTTCCGGAGATGCTGGGAGCGGTGCGCGTGGCGCTGGTCCACGGACAGTTGATGGCCAACCCCACCTACGAGCAGGCCAAGGAAGCCAAGCTGAACATCGTGGTGGCGGCCACCGAGAGCGGCATAGTCATGGTGGAGGCGGGGGCCCAGGAGGCCACCGAGGCCGAGGTGCTGGAAGCCATCCAGTTCGGCCATGACTGCTGCCGGAAGATCATCACCGGCATCCGTGAGCTGGTGGCTGCGGCGGGCAAGCCCAAGCGCGAGGTCACGCCGCCGCCGTTCAACCAGCAACTCTACGATCGGATCTCGGCCACCTACGGCGAAGAGCTGATCGACTCGCTGGATGCCAAGAAGCACGGCAAGATGGAGAGCTACGCCCGCCTGGAGGCGCTCAAGAAGAAGGTCGTCGAACAGGCAGCCGAGGAAGAGAAGGACCAGTCCGGCCGGCTGTTCGAGGCGCTCAAGGAGCGTGTGTTCCGCCGCCAGGTGCTCGAGGAGGGCCGCCGCCCGGATGGGCGCGCCTTCGACGAGGTCCGCACCATCTCGATTGACGTCGGCGTGCTGCCCCGAGTGCATGGCTCGGCCCTGTTCACCCGCGGCGAGACCCAGGCGCTGGTGACGGTGACGCTGGGGACCAAGGAGGACGAGCAGCGCATCGAGCTGCTGGATCCCTCCGAGACCTCCAAACGCTTCATGCTGCACTACAACTTCCCGCCCTTCAGCGTGGGCGAGGTGGCCTTCCTGCGCGGGCCGGGCAGGCGCGAGATCGGCCACGGCGCGCTGGCCGAGCGGGCCATCAGCGCAGTGGTCCCAGACGAAAGCGACTTCCCTTACACCATGCGCGTGGTCAGCGACATCCTGGAGTCCAACGGCTCCTCCTCGATGGCCACGGTGTGTGGCGCGGCGCTCGCGCTAATGGACGCCGGAGTGCCTACCACCGCTCCGGTGGCCGGCATCGCCATGGGCCTGGTCACCGAAGGGGAGCGCGCCGCCGTGCTCACCGACATCGCCGGCGCCGAGGACCACTACGGGGACATGGACTTCAAGGTGGCCGGCACCCGGGAGGGCATCAGCGCCCTCCAGATGGACATCAAGGTCGCCAACGTCAGCGCGCAGGTGATGCGAGAGGCCCTCGAGCAAGCCCGCCAGGGGCGCCTGTTCATCCTCTCCAAGATGGAGGAGGTGCTGGCCGCGCCGCGCACGGCGCTGTCGCCCTACGCCCCGCGCATCTTCACCATGACCATCCCCACCGACAAGATCCGCGAGCTGATCGGGCCGGGCGGCAAGGTGATCCGCGGGATCACCGAATCGACCGGGGTGAAGATCGACGTCGAGGACGACGGCACGGTGCGCATCTACTCCTCCGACGAGGCGGCCATGGAGAAGGCCCGCCAGATGGTGAGTGACATCGCCGCCGAGGCCGAGGTGGGCAAGACTTACCTGGGCAAGGTGGTCCGGCTGGTCGAGTTCGGCGCCTTCGTCGAGCTGTTCCCCGGCACCGACGGTTTGCTGCACATCAGTGAGATCGCCGAGAGCCGCATCCGCGATGTGCGCGACGAATTGCGGGAGGGCGACCAGATCCTGGTGAAGGTGCTGAGCATCGAGGGCAACAAGATCCGGCTGAGCCGCAGGGCGGTGCTACGCGAGCAGCGCGAAAAGCTGCGTAAGAGCAAAGCCTGATCCCGGGAGGGGCGGCCTCTTAGGCCAAGGTCACTTGGTTTTCGTGGGGCCGGCCCCCTGGTCGGCTCCCCGCGGGGCCGGCGGCGGCTCAGCGAGCCGCCCCACAGCGTGGCACAGCCGCAACCGATGCCCTGCCAGCGATTCCGTGGGGTCAACCTCCAGGTTTGCCGGGTGCCCTTTGGGCGGGTTTTCCAACCAGCTTTCGGCCGGGAGCCCAGCCCGCGGCAGGTAAGCCGGCAAGGATGCCGGCTCGCAGGCCTGGAGGCCCACCCCACCGGGCCGCTCGAGAATCGTCGCCGCCCGCGCAAAGACCCGTGGTGCGAAAACTAAGTGACATTGCGCTAAAGCGTGCGCCACCAGGGAGCATGTCCCTGTGCTTATGCGCGGCTGTACAGCAGCGGAAGATTGTGGTGACGAGCTACCCTTGCGTTGGCCAGGAAGGCGGGATAACAATGGAGCTTCCCAGAGTCGCTGCTTTCAGCGGGGAGCCGGACAATCGCGGGTGCGAACTTCGCTCTTGCCTTGACCCGCCCCCCGGGTCTGGTGTAGAAAGGCGCTAAGAAATGGATCGCTATTGTTCAGCATTTGAATGGCCGCGGTCCGCAGCCCGGCCCAGGCGTCCTGGTCTGGCCCGGCTTCTCCTTGCCGGAGCAGCCGCCGCCCTGTGCTCGGCCTCCGGCCAAAGCGACATACCCAAGCTGCCGCTGCTGACCAGCGTCAGCCAGTACGGCATCACCTGGACCTTCGACCGGGAAGCGCCGTGCGGGCAGTTCGTCAACGGGGACTGGTACGTGGTCGGCGAGGTCAACGTCATCGGCATCTCCCCAGCTCCCACCCCGGGGCGAAACGGCTCCGTGCTGAACCTTACCACCAACAACAGCAAGACCGGCTTCGACAGCCGTCTGGCTTCGGGGCGGTACAGTTCGGACTACGATGTGTACCCGCCGCTCACCCTGAAGCCCGGCGATGCGCTCGTCTCCTCGATTAGCGTCGATTCGGCGGGCCTGGTCCCCAACATGCTCCGTCCGTCGGACCATGCGGCCAACCCCATCCGGACCGCGGCTGTGCTGACCTCGCTCGCCGGCGCCGTGCCGGCGGACACTTTTCGTCCCGGCTATTGCGACCGGAAGCGCGACAGGCTCTATCGGGCCAGCGGCCTCCGGCGCGACCTGTTGCCGCAGTTGCCTGTGGACGGGATCCGCATGCAGCACGACAGCGGCCCTCTCTCGCTGGCCTTCATGGAGCGGATCTTCCAGCGTCCGTGGCTGGACACGATCAGCTATGAGTTCGCCGCCCCCATGGAGAACATGCCGGTCTACGGTCGGGAGATCGCCCGAGCGGCCAGTATGGGCTCGCTGCTGCTGTGCTCCGACTTCACCACCGAGCAGAAGGAGAAGCTCCTGGTCAGCATGGTGCAGGTGGGCATCGACCTGTGGGCGATCGTCCGGGCTGGCGGGCATTCAGGATGGTTCGCCCATGGCGGGCACAACAGCGGACGGAAGTGGCTGATCTCCTTCGCCGGCCTGATGCTCGGGGACGCAAACATGGCGGCCCCCTCCAAGACCTACCCTGGCTTGGCCTTCGGCGAAGACCGGCAGACGATGCACGACCAGGCCTGGAGCGGGGCCACTATAGTACTAACCCATAGGTTCTTTTCGTCGCGCGAAGATTTTCATGCCGCGATGGGGGTCAGTTGCCGGACCGTTGAACGGAGTGCGGTCAGGATGGCCGTGGTGGCCCTGCGTCCGGAGACCGTGAGTTGATAGCGGTGCGTGCCGGTGATTTTGGTGATGAGG
>VFZS01000125.1 GCA_016871095.1 Acidobacteriota bacterium | reverse complement strand
CGTCGTGAGCGATCGAACGGAGCGTGCCCCGGAAGACCAGCCGGTCAAAGCCGGACAGTGCTCCCGTGATCTTCTCCTGGTGTTTCGCGATAAACTCGTGCATGGCGTTTCTGTTTCTCCTCGGATGAGTGGTCTTGAAATAACCAACCCATCCTACGAGATCGGAAACGCCATCACTGTTTGGTTGCGGCTATGCCGCGCTGTGAACAAACGTGCCGCGACAGACTCACGCGGCCTTGGAGGATCAATAAACCGGCCGTCGAGCACTCCTATTATGGACTACCATAGCGCGGCATGGCCGCGGCCGAACGGTTTCAGGTTTCCCCGGCGGGCCGCCTTTCCCTCACCACACCGCACCACGCTACCTGCTGCGAGATCGCGAGCGCATCTTCGGCGGCGACTTCACCCGGCAGATCGGGCAAAGGCGGCAACTCGTGGCGGCCCCTCAGGTCGGTGGCCTCCAGCACCGCTACCGGCGCCCGGCGGCCTGAGAACAGCAGCGCTGCTCATTCCTTCCACTGCTATACGTGTGTCGCGAGGGCTGTATCTCAGCGCGTAAGCCCGCCCCCCACCGTGACCGAGCGACCATCGCAGGCCCGCTCAGATGCCTGATCGAGAGCGGCGGGCGAGCTCGCCCAGGCTCTGGCTAGTGGAGGGCTGATAGTCCTGGAGCGGCAGGATGCGCTCGTGGATGGCGTCGATGATCCAGCTTGCCTGCGGGAAGAACATCCCTTCCAGCTCGGCGGCCGGCGTGATCCAGTTGCGCGACCCGATCACCACCGGCGGCGCGTCCAGATGATCGAACGCGAGCTGGGTCAGCGTGGCCGCCACGGTCTGGAGGACCGCGCCGCGCTCGCAGGCGTCCGAGGCCAGCAGCACCTTGCCGGTCTTCCTTACCGACTCGACCAGCGGATCGTAGTTGAGGGGATTGGCTGTGCGCAGGTCGATCAGCTCGGCTCTCAAGTTGAAGCGGCGCGCCAGCTCGTCGGCCGCCTCGACCGCGGTGTACAGCGCGGGGCCGAAGGTAACTATCGTCAGGTCCTTGCCCGTCCGCTTGACGGACGGCTCCGAGAGGTCGATCTCGTAGTAGCCCTCCGGGACTCCCTCGGCCGCGAACATCTCGCCGTAGTCATAGATCTTCTGGCTCTCGAAGAAGACCACCGGGTCGGTGCCGGCCAGGGCCGCGTTCATCATGCCCTTGGCGTCGTAGGGCGTGACGGGGTAGACCACTTTCAGGCCGGGGACGTGGTGGACCAGCGCCGTCCAGTCCTGCGAGTGCTGCGCGCCGTACTTGGCGCCCACCGAGATGCGCAGCACCACGGACATGGTCAGCTCGCCGGCCGACATGGCCTGCCACTTGGCGAGCTGGTTGAAGATCTCATCGCCGGCGCGGCCCATGAAGTCGGCGTACATCAGCTCGGCCACGGCGCGCCCTCCTTCGAGGGCGTAGCCGGCGGCCGCGCCCACGATGCCGCCTTCGGAAATCGGCGCGTTGAACAGCCGGTGGTAGGGCAGCAGCTCGGTCAGCCCGCGATACACGGCGAAGGCGCCGCCCCAGTCGCGGTTCTCTTCGCCGAAGGCCACCAGCGTGGGGTCCACTGTGAAGCGGTGCGCCAGCGCCTCGAACAGCGCGTCCCGGATGTTGAACGCCTTCATCCGGGGCACGGGCTCGCCTTCGTGGAGCGGCGTGCGGATCTTGGCGCGGATCTGCCGCACGCGCGGGTTCTCGCTTAACGGCTGGAGCAGCTCCGGCGCGCGCTCGTCGAACTTCTCCACACGGCGGTTGGAGAACATCACAGTGCCGACCAGCTCGGAGTCCATAGCCACGCGCGGGGAGGCCTTCAGATCCGCGGCCAACTTGAACATCTCGAACACCGCCGCCTCGACGCGTGCCTGGGCCTCGGCCAGAGCCTCTTCGGCGAACCACCCGGTGGCCAGCATCTTCTCGCGAAACGTGCGGAGGGAGTCCACGCACTGCCACTTCCCGAGTTCTTCCTTGGTGCGGTAGCTGGAGGCGTCCGAGGGCGAATGGCCGCTGTAGCGGTAGGTGATGGTGTCCAGCAGAACCGGCCCGCGCCCCTCTTCGAGCACCCGTCTCTTGCGGCGGAAAGCGTCGATCACCGGCAGCGGATCGTACCCGTTCACCCGCTCGGCGTGCATTTGCTCGGGATTGACTCCCGCGCCGATGCGCGCGATGAACTGGCAACCCATGGTCTCCCCGTCCGGCTGCCCGCCCATGCCGTAATGGTTGTTCATGCAGTTGACGATGAGAGGCAGTCCGCCGCCCAGCCCCTGTTCCCACAGGGTGCGGTACTGGTCCATGCTGGCGAAGGTGATGCCTTCCCAGACCGGGCCGCAGGCAAACGACGCGTCGCCGATGTTGGCTACCACAATGCCGGGCTTGCGGTTAACGCGCTTGAACAGCGCCGCGCCCGGTGCTATCGAACCCGAGCCGCCCACGATGGCGTTGTTGGGGTAGATGCCAAACGGCGCGAAGAAAGCGTGCATCGAGCCGCCCAGGCCGCGGTTCAACCCGGTCTCCCGCGCGAACATCTCGCTGTAAGCGCCGTAGACCAGGAATTTGAACGCCAGCTCCTGCGCCGTTCCCTGGTGGCCCTTCTCGACCGGCCCCAGCACCGCGCCGCCGCGGTAGCCGCGCATGATCTCCAGCAAACGCCCCTCGGGCAGTTGGCGGGCGGCGGAGAAGCCCTTCGCCAGGATCTCGCCGTGACTGCGGTGCGAGCCGTAGATGTGATCGTCGGCCGTGAGCGTGAAAGCCATGCCCACGGCAGCCGCCTCCTGACCCATGGAAAGGTGCGCCGGCCCCAGGTGCTCGTAAGAGACGCCCTTGTAGACGCGCTTGAGCTTGATCTCGTTGAGGATGGCCTCGAACTCCCGGATGGCGCACATATCCAGCCACAGCGCCAGGAAATCCGCGGGCGTGTACTCCGCCATCTCCTCCGGCAGGGTCTTCTGGTAGGCGTTCACCGGAATATCGGAGAAGCGGATCGCGCCTCGCGCGAACATCCGTTCCGGCTCGACGATAATGGACTTCGGCATCCGCCGCTGACTCCTATTTTCCGGCCTGCGCGATGGCCGCCTTCAGCGCCTCCAGGCCGCTGGCGGACCCGATCCGCTCGATGCGCTCCCGCAGGAGCTTGAGGAACCGCGCGCCCATCGCGCCGTCGATAATCTGGTGGTCGCAGGTGAGCGACAGGCCGATGTGCTCGACGAACTCGACGCCGCTCTCTCGGCGCACCGGCTTCAGCTCGATGGCCGTCACGCCCAGCAGCGCCACCTGCGGAGGATTAAGAATCGGCGTGAAGGACTCGATGCCGAGACTGCCCAGGTTGCTCACCGTGAATGTGCCGCCCGTGAGATCGTCGGGTGAGACCGCGCCCTGCTCCGCCTGCTGGGCCAGCCGCCCGACTTCGGCCGCAAGCCCCGCCAGATCCAGCTTCTCGGCGCCCTTGATCACCGGAGCCAACAGCCCGCGCGGCGTCTCGCAGGCGAAACTCAGGTTGACCGTCTCATGCTGATAGAGCTCGCCGTCCACCATCTCCGCGTTCAGCTCGGGCATCTCGACCAGCGCCTGGACAGCGCAGAACATGACCATGTCGTTCAGATTGACGTCGGGAATTTCGCGGCTCTCCCGCGCGGCCTTGATCCGCGCCCGCAGCCGCAGCAGCGCCGTCGCGTCGGCGGAGGCGTTCAGCGTGTACTGCGCCGAGAGCGCCAGCGATTCACGCATGCGCCGCGCAATCCGCTCGCGGATGGCCGACAGCTTGACCGGAGTGCGGCCCAGGTCGCGGCCCGCCGCCACGCCGACGCGCGGAGACCGCGCGTACATCTCTTCAAGATCCCGCTCCAGGATCCTGCCGCCGGGACCGCTTCCCGCAATGCCGCGCGGGAAGAAGCCGTGCTCCGCGGCGAACCGCCCCGCGCGGGGACTCACCGCCGCCTCACGCGGCCCGACAACGGGCGCCACCGGAACGGCCGGCGCGGCGGCCGCCGCGCCGGGTTCTGCAACCGGCGCTTCCGCGGCCGCGCGCGGCTTGAACTCCTCGACGCTCTCGCCCGGCTCCCCGATCACGCAGATATTGGCGAACACCGGGATCACTTCGCCCTCGCCGAAAAACGCCGCCAGCAGCGTCCCGCCAGTGGGCGCCGTCAAGTCGAAGGTCGCCTTATCGGTTTCGATCTCCGCGATCACCTCGCCGGAGGCGACCGTCTCACCCGTACGTTTGAGCCAGCGCGCCAGCAGGCACTCTTCCACCGTGTTGCCCAGTTTCGGCATTTCAACCGGGGTGGCCATGCTCCATCCTTTCCGCCCTACTGGATGGCCTCCAGCAGGCGCCAGCCCGCCTCGCTGAACTGCCCCAGCGTTCGCTGCGTCACTCCGTAGGCGACGAACTCCTGGGGCCTCATGCCCTCCGGCTCGTAAGCCCGCACGAACTCGGGCAGCTTCGACAGCCGCCCGATCACCTCCGGCGGCACGGGCCGGTCAATGCGCTCCTCGCGCGGGAAGTCATGCGTGACGAATAGCTCCTGGTAGGGCGGAGCGATGGACATGATCAGGTCCGCCCCGGCCAGCTCGGTCAGGTGGTAGCCTCCGCGCAAGGCCGCCACCAGCAGCACGGCCTCGTACTTCCGCTCCCGGTAGAGCGCGTAAGCGCGCTTGGTCACCGCCAGCCCGGCCTGCCGGATGTCCTCCTCGCTCACCCCCGCCGCCGTGTCCTGCGCCACCTCGCGCAGGTAGTCGTCCAGGCGGCCGATCATGATCACGGCGAAGCACTTGCCCGGCTCGAGGCCGCTGGCCTGTGCCCGCTCGCGCCCGCGGCGGCACCGCTCGGCGATGGCAATCACCTGGGGCACGGTGAAACTCACGGTCGCGGTGACGGTCGTGCCCTCGGCGACGCAGTCCTCGAGCACATCCAGCCCGGCGGCGGTGGCCGGCAGCTTGACCGCGATGTTGGGCGCCCAGTCGTGGAACCGGCGCGCCATCGGCAGCATAGCCTCCCGATCGCCCGCGCGGGCCGGGTTCACCTGCGCGCACACATAGCCGTTTCGGCCGCCGCTGGCCTCAAACTCCGGTCGCAGCTTCTCCGCCACCCGCGTCACCGCCAGTTGCATCAGGGCTTCGGCCTTTTCTTCGGGCTTCAGCCCGCGCGCCAGGATTCCCTCAATCTCGCCCGCCCACGCGCCGCGGTTCTTGGCCACTGCCAGGTTGGACAGGTACGGGTTGGTGGTGACGCCCACGGCGCCGCGCTCCAGCCCGCGCTGCAACTCCACCAGATCGGCGGAATCGTGCCACCAGGCGGTGGAGGTGTGCTGGAGCACCCAGTTCAGGTAGGTGTTGTCGGGCATTGTCTTCCTTGGATACCGGCGCTGGCCGGCAAAGGCCGCGCGGGAGGCGCTTCTACAATTCTAACCGCTCGCGCGCATACGCGGCGCACTGCCGGGTGCTCTCCGCTTCCGCCTGGACCTGCTGGTCGAAGCTGAGCTGGCTGACCATCGGCAGCTTGCTGCGCCTGGCGCGGACCATGGCCAGCGTGCGGGCCAGGTCGCGCCCCGGCAGCGGGCTGTAGGAGTCGTCGAAAGTGGCCCAGTATTTCTGGCCCAGCACGGGGACCTTGAGCGGGTCGCGCGTGATCATCTCCAGGCCGAACTGGATCTTCGGATTGGCCTGGCGCAGAATGCCCGCCACCTTCCGCAGATCCACAATGCCCTGGCCCAGCACCACCTCGGAGAGCAGGAACCCCTCCGGGTACTCATCCACGGCCATGTCCTTCAGGTGGCAATCGAAGGCATATGGAGCATAGGCCTCGGCCAGCTCGACGGGATCTTCGCACAGCGAGATGTTGTTGCCCACGTCCACGCACACTCCGACCCACTCGCTGGAGAGCCGCTTCAGCCAGGCCACGTGCTCGGCGAACCGCCAGTCCTTGTGGTTCTCGACGGCCAGTTTCATCTGGTGCCTGCGCAGGACCGGCTCGGCCAGCGCCACGGCCTTCTGGCACTGCTCGAAGTGCTTCTTGAAAGCCTCCAGCGTGTCGAAGACCTCGTAGCGGCGGCCGGTGAGCGCGGCGTGCAGCACGGTCGCCCCGGCGGCTTTGGAGGCCTCGACCACCTTCTCGAAGGCCGGCACTTCACTGGCGTCGCGCGGCGGACGCGCGTCGCCCACCAGGTACATCTCCCACTTCTCTAGCCTCTGCCGCAGCGCAGTCGCCGCCTCCGGCTCGATGGGCACCCGCGTCTGCACACCGCCCAAGCCGAACCGATGGCAGACCTCGGCCAGATCCAGCGGCTGGTTGGCCTTGCGGGCGGCCTGCTGGTGCAGGCTGAAGGCCGTGGGTGTGCCGCCCATGCGGGTCCTCGGGCCGCTCTGTGCCGCGGCTGGCATCCCGGCCGCCGCGGCCCCGGCCATGGTGATGATCTCTCGGCGCGTCAAGTCGTTATCCCCCGTCAAATCAAATTCCAGGGCGCCCGCGCGATCCGGCTGAGCAGCCGCGAGGCCTCCCGGTCGTTCTCGAAATCCTCCCGCTCGGCGTTCCAGCGCAGCTTGCGGCCCGCCTGGTAGGCGAGGTTTCCCAGCAGGCAGGCGCTGGTCGAGCGGTGCCCCGCTTCCCCGTCGGGAAACGGCTTCCCCCGCTCGCGCACGCACTCGATGAAGCTGCGGGCATGCGCCGCCGTGGCGTCCTCCCCTTGAAACTGCTTCCGCTCGCAGCGGAACTTCATCTCCGCTGCCGGCGGCACGCCGCCACGCCCGCGCACGCGCGGCGCCTCCGGGTCCACCTCCGGGAAGATCTCGTAACCGATGCGGTCCATGAAGAGCGCTCCCTTGGTCCCGAAGAAGGCGAAGCCGTGGGGCCGGTTGTACGGTCCGGCCATGTTGTAGTACTGCATTCCCGCAGAACGGCCGCCGAGGCCGTGGCTGTTGACCCAGCACGACACGTAGTCCAGGATGAAGCCCGGATACTCGTAAGTCACCTGGAGCAGGTCCGGGACGTCGCCGTCATTCTGCTTGAGCAGCTTGCCGCCGGATGCCGCCACCGTCCGCGGGGCGGTCACGTTCATGATCTGATGGATGCTGTCGATGCGGTGATTGCCGAAATCGGTGATGTAGCCTCCGGAGTATGCGTAGAACTGGCGGTAGTTGAAGTACTTGGTTGGATTGTAGGGCACCTTGGCCACCGGCCCCTGAAAGAAGTCCCAGTCCAGGCCGGCGGGCGGGTCGGCGTCCGGCAGCCTCGGAATGCGGTTGGGACTCAGATTGCCACTGTTCCACGACCGCACGAAGTGCACCTCGCCGATGTAACCGCTCCGCACCAGCGAGGCCGCCTCCGCGATGTGTGGCGCCGAGCGGTGCTGCGTGCCGGCCATCAGGATCCTCTTGTGGCGCTCCCCGGCCTCGACCATCTTGCGCCCCTCTCGTATGGTGAGCGAGAAGGGCTTCTCGACGAAGACGTCCTTGCCCGCCTGGCAGGCCAGCACGGTGGGGATGGCGTGCCAGTGGTCGGGTGTGGCCAGCAGCACGGCGTCCACTTCCTTGAGCTCGAGCACCTTACGGAAGTCCTTGAAGGCCGGCGCTTTTCCGCCGGTCAATTGCTGCCTGGTCTTCTGCGCCCGCTCGTCGAAGACGTCGCAGACGGCGACTACCTCCGCGCCCGGCGCCTGCTGCATCATCCGGGCGACGTAGTTGCCGCGCCCGCCGCAGCCGATCAGCGCGAAACCCACGCGCTCACTGGCCCCCACGGCCCGGCTGGCAGCCCAAGCCGTCAGACCCGTCGCCTGTACGAATCCACGCCTGTCCATAGAAAGCCCGCTCCTTCCGAATGGATAGTGTACTCCGATTCAGGGCGTCAGCGGCTCCAGCCCGGTGAATTCGCAGAAGCGGGACAGTTCCCGGGTCCCCGAGATATTCTACTGCGCCACGCCTCCCTCGACCCCGCGCACGTCAGTCCGCGGGAAGTCCTCGCCCTTGTACAGCAGCGGCTTCCCGAACGCTTTGGACAGAGCGTAGCTGCAACAATCGCCAAGATTGAGCGCCGCCAGGTGGCGTCCCTTACCGTAATTCCACCAGGCCTCTTTCGCCAGCCGCAACTGCTCGCCATCGAACGCCACAACTCGGATGCGACCCTCTTGCAGAAACCGTTCCAGCGCCGCCAGTCCCGGTTCACGCTTGCGCGCGCCGATTACCAAAGTCACTTCCAACACCGAGACCGCGGACATCAGCGGGTCGGCCGCCGCCTCGATGACGTTCGCATAGAAAGCAGCGCCTTCTTCTCCCAAGAGCACGGCCAGCAAGGCCGAAGAATCGATCACCATGTGAGGTCAGCGAGGAACACCGTCGTCGTCATAGCCGAGGATCTCGTCGGCGCTACGCAGATCGTAGTCAGGCAGGGCCGCGCATTCCCGCCCGATCGCCAGCAACTCACCGCGACGGCGGTCGCCGGCGGTCCGCCCGGGCGCACGCGCCAGCCGTTCACGCAGGGCATTCACGACCGCTTCGTCCACGCTTTCGCCCATGCGTTCGGCTAATGCGTGAGCCAGTTCATCGGCCTCGGGATGACTCACGGACAAAGGCACTGGGAACCTCCAACCCATTCTCGCCGGTTTGGCCCCAGCGGGTCAAAGCGGCAGGTGACCATTTCTGGTGTAGTGCGTCGAAGATACTGCGGGTTATCTCAGTCGGGCAGACGATCGTTTTTCGTCGTCTGCCGTGGCGCAGGCCACACCAAACGATGGCCTGCGCCACCGGCTGCACAACACGCCCTTCTTGCGACGCACTACACTAGCACGGCGGTGCTATGGCATCAACGGCTCCAGCCCGGTGAACTCGCACAAGCGGGACAACTCCCGGGTCCAGTCGCCGTACACCAGGGCCACGTGGTGCTCGACGCCCTCCCGCAGCATCTTGTCGAGAAACACCGCCGCGGACGGCTCCGGCCGCACCGTGGCCACGCTGCCCCGCACCCGCTCCCCGGTGGGAATGACCTGCCCCCGGGCCACGAACAGCCGCATGCGTCCGCCGTCCGGCAGCAGCAGCTTCGCCAGCGTCACCGTGCCTTCCCGGAACCCGAACTCCAGTGTGACGCCCTTGCCGGTGCGCATGTGCCGGCGCAGCGCCGCTTTCTTCGGATCCCCCGCCAGCGCCGCATTCGCCGCCCCGCAGTGCGCGAACTGGATCGCGCCTTCCTCCTCGAGAAAGCCCGTGATGTCGAAGGAGAACGCCGGCGCGCCCGCGAGCTGGCTCAGAAGGTAGGTCGTCACCAGCGCGGGCAGGTCGATCTCGCAGGCCCCGGTGATGCCGTCCTCGGACATGCGGCAGTGGGTCAGGCACACGGTGAGGTCAATCTGGCTGCGCAGCTCGGGCCAGCACCGTACGCAATAGGCGTCGAGGTGGTGCCGCTCCACGAGCTGTTTCATCCCCACATAGAGGCGCAGGTTCTCAGCCACAACCTCCGCTGTTACCGCCTCCATCCGGGGGACCTGCGCGGCGAGCTCCGCGGCCAGCCGCATCGCCTCCTCGGCCGAAGTCCGGCTGGCCGCGGCCATCAGGGCGTCCAGTTCCAAATGGACGGCGGTGACGCCCAGCGCCCGCGCCAGCTCCGCCTCATCGCAGGTCACATCGATCATCCCCGGACACGGCGCCCCGACCAGCCCGAACCGGGCCTGCCGCAGCTTCTGGACCACCGCCGCGACCCGGGCCGAGCGCACCACCGACTGGACCTTCCCCGAGGTGACCTGCCCCACCAGGTGTACGAACGGCTTGCCCAGCCGCCGTATGTTCGAGCCGGAGGCCGTCAGCCCGCTGATCGGTGAGGGCATGGGGACGTCTTGGTCCAGGTAGGGCAGCCCCCACAACAGCAGGGGCAGCTCGCCGATCTCACGGGCCAGCGTCAGGGTGATGTCCTCGGCCACCCAGGTACAGAAGAACAGCAGCGCCAGGTCCACGCCGCTCGTCTTCAGTTGCGCGGCGATCTCGGCGGCATCGCCCGCGGTCTCGGCAATCCGCGGAGCCACCACTTCGCAGCCCGCCCTCTCCAGGCCCGCGATCGCCGCGTCGCAGTGCTTCCTGACCTCCGGCAGGTCGTAGTAGGGATGGATGCAGGTCACAAACCCGATCTTTGGAGCCGCCATGGTCTCCCTCCGGCCCGGAAGCAATCAGCTTACAGCTTTCCCGCCGTGGCTGCCACCCCGCCCGGCGCGCTATTCTTGCTGAGACGGGAGGAGCCTGATGAAGCGTCGCGATTTCGTGGCCACGGCCCCGCTGGCGGCGGGCGCCCTGCCGGCCGAGGGAGGAACTGGCACGCAACAGAATGCCCCTGCGCCGCGCCAGCCGCGCCTGCTGGCGGTCAGCGCCCACCCCGCCGACTTCTGCTCGCGCGCCGGCGGCACACTGATCAAACACGTGCGCGCCGGATCGAAGGTCAGGGTGATCTGGCTCACCCACGGGGAGACCGACGAGAGCCAGTTGCTCTTCAAGCAGCGGCCCGGCATCTCGCTGGACGAGGTGCGCCGCATCCGCGAGAAAGAGGCCTTCGCCTGCGCCCAGGTCATCGGCGCCGAAGGCCGC
>VFZS01000124.1 GCA_016871095.1 Acidobacteriota bacterium | reverse complement strand
CACGTGCTGTCGCCCCCCGACGCCCAGGCCGCCGCGCCCCGCGCCTGGCCCTACCCGCAGTACGCGCTGGACCGGGCGTAGCCTCCGTGAAGCCGGCGTGAAGGAACCAGACCGGCAGGGAGCGGTTTCGCGCCGGCAGGCGGCGGCCATGCTGCTGGCGGTCTGGCCGAGGGCGGCGGCGGGCGGGACCAGCATCGCTGAGGGCGTGACCTTCCTGCCGGGACCGGCCAACGGGCTGCGCCTGGAGCGAGAAGGGCGCGCACTCGTGGTATACGGCGATCCGCGCCCGCGCCCCGAGCGCGCCGAGATGGCGCTGTTCACGCACTACCGGCGCGAGGCGGTCTGGGCGGGCGTTCCCCTCGTGCGCGCCGGCGCCGCGGCGGTTGTGCCGGAAGCCGAGCGGGCGCTGTTCGAAGACGCGGAGGGAACCTGGATCACCTTCCGCGAGAAGACCTGGCGGCACGACTACCAGGTGCAGGCGACCAAGTTCCCGGCACGCTCCCTGCCGGTGGCGCGCGCCGTGCGGGAAGGGGACCGCCTCGAGTGGCGGGGGCTGACCTTTGAAGTGATGGACTCGCCGGGTTACACGCGCGGCGCAGTTTCGTACCTGTTCGAGGCCGGCGGAAAGCGCATCGCCTGCACCGGCGACCTGATCTACGGAGACGGGCTGATCCTGGACATCTACAGCTTGCAGGATGCCATCCCGGAGGCCAAGATCCGCGGCTACCACGGCTACGCCGCGCGCATGGCGGCGGTGATCGCCAGCCTGCGGAAGATCGAGGCGTGGCGCCCCGATGTGATCGTACCGGCGCACGGCCCCCTCATCGAGAACCCGCGCCAGGCCATCGCGGCGCTGATCGGCCGTCTGCAAGACCTGTACGCGAACTACCTGTACACGGACGCCGGCCGGCACTACTTCGGCGATGAGAGCGTGCGGGTGCGCGCCGCGCGGGTCCTCGGCGCGCGCGGCGTCGAAGTCATGCCGGCGGTGGAGATTGTCTCCAAGACCCCGCCGACGTGGATGCGGCAGGTAGCGAACTCGCGCATCATCCTGTCCTCTTCGGGCGCCGCGCTGCTGGTGGACTGCGGCCCCGCGAAGGTGCGTGAGGAGGTCCGGCGGCTGATCAGCGCGGGGAGCATCGCGCGGCTGGAGGGCATCCACATTACGCACTACCACGATGACCATACCGATGAAGCCGAGCGGACCGCGCAGGAGTTCCACTGCCCGGTCTTCACCAGCGCCGGGATGAGGGATATTCTCGCGGCGCCCTCGCGTTTCCGGATGCCGTGCCTGACCCATGCGCCGATCCGGCGGCTGGAGGTGTGGCCCGAGGGAGAGACGCGCCGCTGGCACGAGTTCCGGTTGACGCGCTACGACTTCCCCGGGCAGACCTTGTATCACGACGCCCTGCTGATCGAGAAGGACCACGGCGAGCGCGTGCTCATGGCGGGGGATTCCTTCACTCCGACGGGGATGGACGACTACTGCCTGCTGAACCGAAATCTGCTCGCGCCGGGGAAGGGTTACTTCTATTGCCTGGAACTGGTGGATAGCCTGAAGCCCGACCTGCTGGTAAACCAGCACCTCGGACTCACCTTCCGGTTCTCTACGGAGCAGATCACGCGGATGCGGCGGAGCCTCGAGCGGCGCGTGGCCATACTTTCGCAGTTGACGCCCTGGCCGGACCTCAACTTCGGCCTCGACGAGCAGTGGGCGCGGTTCGACCCCTACGGCGTCGAGGCCGCTCCAGGCGAGAGCCTGGAAATGCGGGTCGTCATCTACAACCACGCGCCCAAGTCCGCGGTCTTCACCGTGACGCCCCGGTGGGCGGGCGGAGAGAGCCTCTCCAGGCGGCCTCTCCTGGTGAAGGCTCCAGCACGCGCAGAGGCCAGCGCCGCGTTTCGCGTCCGCGTACCGCCTGAGGCGCGGGGGCTTCAGGTGATGCTGGCGGATGTCCGTTTCGGCGCCTTTGACCTGCGCCAGTGGATCGAAGCCCTGGTGGACGTGCGGCTGCCGGCGTAAGTCTCGGGGAACCTTATCCGAGCCTGCCGCCCAGGGACGGCGCCCAATGCTCGGGTATGTATCTGCCCAGCCTGCGCTTGACCGGCGCCAGTTCCCGCCGTGAGGCGAGATTCTCGAACTCGTGCGGATCCTGGCGGTGATCGTACAGTTCTTCGGCGCCGTCCGGATAGCGGATGTAGCGGTATCGCTCGTCGCGCACCGAGGCGTGACGCTCGCCGTAAGTCGTCAGCGCGGGACGCTCCCACGGCGCGGCCGGGCGCTCGAGCAGAGGCCGCAGGCTGATCCCCTCCAACTCGTGCTTGGGCTTGTCCAGCGCGCTCCAGTCCACCAGCGTGGGGAACAGGTCGATGAGGCCCACGGGGCGCGGGCACGATTTGCCCGCTCCCGCGCGGCCCGGCAGGCGAATGGCCATCGGCGTCAGCGCCGCTTTCTCCCACAGGGTGCACTTCTCCCAGTGGTCCTTCTCGCCGCAGTGGTAACCGTTGTCCGAGATGACGATCACCAGCGTGTCGCCGGCGTATGGGCTGGCGTCGAGCGCCTCGATCACCCGCCCGATGCTCCAGTCGGCGAAGGTGGTGCAGGCCAGGTACCCGTGCAGAAACTTGCGCCATCCCTCGGGATTGCCTTCTCCGGCGTTTACGAAACGCTCGCCCCAGACCTTCACCAGTTCCCGCCCGCGCGGCGGAACGTCCTCCAGGTCCCCCGAGCGGAATCCCGGCGGGGGAAGGCGGATCGCGCCGGGCTGGTACATCTCGAAGAAGCGCTGGGGCGCGGTGAAGGGCGTGTGCGGTCTCCACAGTCCGAAGGTGAGGAAGAACGGCCGCTCGTGCTTCCGGCCGAGAAACTCGATGGAGGCCTCGGCGTTCTTGACGTCGGGGAAATCGCTGTCCGGGCCTTCCCAGGGCGTGCAGCCCCAGAACCGGTGGCCGGCCTGATCTTTCTCCGGCGGGAAAGGGCCAAAACCTCCCAGCCAGACCGGGTTGTCCCACATCGCCTGGTGCCGCGCCTCGGGGACCGGCGCGTGGAACAGCTTGCCGCGTCCGAAGGTGGTGAAGCCGCTGCGGCGGAATACCTCGGGCATCGACTCGGTGGCGTTCAGCGGAGCCTTATCCCAAGGGTCGCTGCCGTTCAGATACGAGCCGGTGGTGTGTGGATAGAGGCCGCTGAAGAGGGCCGCGCGCGAAGGCACGCAGGCGGGTGAGGCGCAGTAGGTCTTCTCGAACGTGATGGCGGTCTTTCTGAACCGGTCGAGATACGGGGTCTTCACTCCCGGGTAGGCATGGAGAATCCCGTAGTCGTTCATGTCGTCCGCGATGATCAGCAACACGTTGGGACGGCGGGGCGCGCCCTTCGCCAGCGCAGCGGATGAGGCGGCCAGAAAGCCGCGGCGGGTCAGCATGGGTTCCTCTGCTCTTGGCGCAGTAGTCCAGCGTACCGCGATCCGGCGGCCCGCATGACATTCCCCTGGCGGTGTGGCAGAATCAACAGAGTGCGCGGACTGCGCACCCGAGTCCGCGAGTTCGTGGTTAGGGGGGTAACTCGAGTTGAAGGGAGGACCACCTCATGAACCGCGGAAAACGCAGCAGCACAACCCTGTTGGGGATCTTGGCGCTGGCCTGTGGTGTTCTGTCCGGGCCGGGCAGCGCGGCCGACGTGGCGGCGGAGAGGGCCGAGATCGCCCGGGTCATCGACAGCAGCATCGGCTGGTTCAAGACCAAGGATTTTGACCTGCTCTTTCGCGTGCTCCTCGATGCCCCCGAGTTCTTCATCTTCCACCCCGATTCCCGGACCACGGTGCGGGGCGGCGAGGCGTTCCGGAAACTCGCCGAGGTCTTTCGCGACCCCGAGCTGACCTACGCCGGGCACGAGATCCGCGACTTGAACATCAACCTCTCCCGGTCCGGGGAGGTGGCCTGGTTCTCGGCCATCCTGGACGACTGCGCCCAACGGAACGGCAAGAAGTCCTGCTGGAAAGACTGCCGCTGGACCGGCGTTGTGGAAAGACGCGATGGCCGCTGGGTTATCGCCCAGATGCACTTCTCTCTCGCCTCCGACAAGGTCGCCGAAGCAGCGCGGCAGTCCGCTCCCAAGTAGGCGAGGCAGAGCGGGCGGCCGGGCTGTTGTGGGGCGGTTCCCCTGGACCGCGTTCGGCCCCCTGGCCGGACTCCTGGTTACGGACAGACTACGCGCGGACGCGCCGGCCGCACGCTGCCGCCCCTACAGCTTCAGGCTGCGCAGGACCTCGTCCCAGGGTTTGCGGTAGGGGCGGACCAGGTGCGCTGAGGCTTCCTTGTCGCCGATGATGTCTTCCTTGGCCGGGTCCCAGCGGAGGGGCCGGCCCAGGCGCAGGGACATGTTGGCCAAGTGACAGGCAGTGGCCACCAGGTGCCCCTGCTCGACATCCGCGGTGGGCAGCTTGCGCGACTTGATGCACTCCACAAAATTGCGCTTGTGCAGGTCCATCGGCTCGTCCGACGGGCTGCGGCCCTTGCGCGCCTCGCAGCGCGGCTCGGGCTTTATATCAGCCGGCTGGGGATGCCCCGGAGGCTTGGACCATGGTGGAATCTGGCGCTCGGCCGGGATGCGCAGATCGGGGAACACCTCGTAGCCGCCCCGTCCCACCACCATGCTGCCCTTGCTGCCGAAGAACTCCGTGCCCCCGCCCTGGCGGCGTCCGGCGCTGCCCTCGCGGATCGAGATGGTCACGGTGAAGCCGGGGTACTCGAACAGCGCGTCCTGCGTGTCGGGGGTGTCGCCGTTGTCCTGCACCACGAAGCGCCCGCCGGTCGAGAACACCCGGTTGGGGCCTTTGACACCTAGCAACAGGTAGACGAAGTCCAGGTCGTGGGTGCCCAGGTTGGTCATCTGCCCGCCGGAGTAGTCCCAGAACCAGCGGAAGTTGTACAGCGCCCGGTTGGGGTTGTAGGGCCGCGGCGGCGCCGGCCCCAGCCACAGGTCGTAGTCCAGGTCGGCGGGGGGCTGCCCGTCCGCGGGGGCGCCAAAGCCCGGGACGATGTTGCGGAAGGTCCCGATGCGCACGCTGTGAATCTTGCCGATGTGCTCGGCCTTCACCAACGCGACGACTTCCTGGATGTGCGTCCCGCTGCGCCCCTGCGTGCCCACCTGCACCACGCGCTTGTAGCGGCGCGCGGCGGTGGTCATCCAACGGCCCTCCCGCGCGAACAAGGTCATGGGTTTCTCGACGTAGACGTCCTTGCCCGCGGCGCAGGCCAGGATGGTCATCAGCGCGTGCCAGTGATCCGGAGTGGCCACCACCACCGCGTCCACGCTCTTGTCCTCCAGCAACTTGCGGAAATCGCGATAGCCCTTGGGCTTGCCCGCGCAAGCGGCGATGCCCGCCTCCACTCGCGGCTGGTGCACGTCGCACATGGCCACCAGGTCCGCCTCCGGCTGCTTCTTGAAATCCTCGACGTGCCGCAGGCCGATCAGCCCGCAGCCGATAATCCCGATTCCGACCCGCTCATTCGCTCCCGCCACGCGCTGGGCGGAAGCCGCCGTCATGGCGCCCAGAAAAGCCCGGCGGCTGGATCCGGAGAGGCCTTGCTCGTGTGTAGTTGTCATGATCGCTCCACTGCCGGTCGCCAGACCGGACCCTTTCCTTATATGCTGGCCGCGCCTCCGGCGTCAACGCCCGCCAGCCGACAATGCTCTACCCATCCAGTTCGATCTCCTGGTGCTGCATGCCGCCGTAGGGATAGACGGCCACGCGCGCGTCGCCCTTGTGGCGCTGCTGGAGAATCCTGATCACGTCCTCCCACTTGCTGGCGAAGTGCGTCGCCGCGGGGTAGTTGTTCATCAGCCTGCGGCTCAGGTACTGCGAGTAGACAATCAGCCCCGTGTTTCTCGGCAGCGGCGCCGCCAGCCGGTAGGCCGTGGTCTGGTAGTAGCTCATCCCGCTCCGGCTGGCCGCCCGGTTGTTCAGGAAGTGAACCGGGTCCAGCGTCAGCGGATGCTGGATGATGAGCACGCCCGTGCCGCCCTCCCGGACCGAGTGGCCGATCCAGCGCTGGGCGTGGAACGCCTGCGCGTTCTGCGGGTAGGCGTTGCTCACCGCGATGTCGGCGCCCTTGAAGGTTGGCGTGCAGTAGGTGCTCGCCGCGACCCGCACAGCCGCATGGTGCGCTTCCACGATGTCGCCGGAAAAGACCCGGATGGGCCGCAGCTTCTGGTCGTACATGAGCTGGACGCTGAAATCCACCTTGGCCATGCGCGCCGCTTCGATCAGGTCCAGCCGCATCTCGTTCTTGAAGACCCTCACCGGCCCGGAAGTCCTGGTCTGCCGCAGAATCACGCCGTGATTGTATTCCACGCTGTCGATATGGGCCACACCCGGCAGAACCGCCTTGGCCCCTCCGCCGTAGCCCGCATCGTAGTGCACCTTGATGCCGCTCAGGGTGATCTTGAGGTCGGCCGCCAGAAACGTCTGGTTGATCAGGATCTTGTTCTTGAAGCTGGTTGTGCCGATCTCCTTGCACCCATAGAAGCAGGTGTGGTTCAGCCAGGCGTACCGGTTGGCCGCCTCCTTGCCAAGTTTCAGCTCGACTTCGGTGTGGGTCATGGGCCGGTGCGTGGCGAAGGATCCGAGAAACAGGATGTCTTGGTCCCGGATGCCCGCCGCCCGCAGTTCCGAGAGCACCCAGGGAACCACCACGTAGGTGGGAGTCGCCCTGGTCAGATCGTCGAAGGTGATGACCACCGTCTTCCTGCCGGCGGCGATCTCGCGCAGCGGGCCTGTGCCGATCGGCCTTTCCATCCCCTGCGCCAGTTGCTGAGCAGTGAGCACCGGCGAGCCGTGCCCTCGCATGTTCATCACGTTGACTTCCCAGGCGGCGGGGAAATCCAGCCGTTCGTCCAGGCCGCCAGCGAACTCATGGGTCGGAATGGTGACCGACTTGGCAGAAGCTTTCAAGGCGCCGACCTTGGTTGGCTGGTAGGGTCCGGCGCCCAGAACCGTCCCGATCAGAGGAACCGAACCCGCGCCCCTGAGAAGACCCCTGCGGTTCACACCGGACATCGCGCTCTCCTTGAGTAAGGGTGTGGCGCCGGCCGGCCTGGACCGGCGCCTGCTGGTCCCGGCTCTAGAATACGTACTTCAAGCCGAACTGGAGCTGCCGCATGGTGCCGGCGATGCCGCGGATACGGCCGAAGCCCACATCCGGTCTGGCCTGGTTGCGCCCCCAGCCCGCGCCGGGGCTGCCCCAGTTGGGATGATTCGGGAAGTTGAAGGCCTCAAAGCGGAACTGGAGCTTGTGGCCTTCGATGATCGGGAAGTTCTTCAACACCGAGAAGTCCCAGCTAAACTGCGAGGGACCCAGTAGCCGGTTGCGGGCAATGTTGCCGAAGGTCCCAGGAGCGGTGTAGTAGAAGGCGCTCTGGTTCCACCACATCTCCGTGTTGCGCTGCCCCTTGGACAGGTTGGGATTGCCGCCGGTCGTGTTCAGGCGCGGGTCTCCGAAGGAACCCGTCCCCGGGGCGTCGTAGCCTGCCGCGGTGTTGATGGGCCGCCCGTTCTGGAAGGTCATGATGGTGCCCAACTCCCAGCCGCCCACGATCTGGTTGGCGACGCCGCCCTGGTTGGCGAACCGCTGCCCCTTTCCGAAGGGAAGCGGGACCAGCGTCGAAGCCACGAAGCGATGGGGTGTATTGTACGCCGAGAAGCCGTATTCGCAGTCCAAGCAGCGGTTGTCCTGCGGCGTGATGTCCGCGGTGGTGCCGCGGATGGCGCTGGAATTGTCGAGCGCCTTCGACCAAGTGTAGCTGAGATTGACCGACAGCCCGGACTGTAAGCGATGCGTGTACTTCATGCCCAGCCCGTTGTAGTTGCCATAACCTCCACCGACCACGATTTGCTGGAATCCATACTCGGGAGCCGGCCGCCGCAACAGAATGTTGGTGGTGCCGGGAACCGGCGCATTCCGGTTCTGCAATAGCTGGAGCCTGCGGTGCAGGGCGCCGTTGTAGCCGATCTCGAGCGAGGCATTCCGGCCCAGCGTCCGCTGGACGTTAAACAGGTACATCATCGAGTAGGAGGTGCCGACCTCCGGCACCACGCCCCACAAATACGCCGAGGAAACAGCCACCGGCAACTGCGAAGGATCCAGGAAGTTGGTCCAGGAGGTGTTGGGCCGTTCGCCCGCGGAACTGGCCACCCGGTCCAGCCGGCCACCCATGCCGCGGTTCATGTCGAAGCGCGAGTTGCCGCTCTCGGCCGAGTAGAAGACGCCGAAACCGGTGCGAATCGACCAGCGGTCGCTGGGGCTGTAGGCGATGCCCAGCCGCGGCGCGAAGTTGTTGAGGTCGTTGTAGATCAACCGGCGGCCAAACAGCTTCGAGTCACGCACGCCGTTGATCGGCACCGCCCTGCCCTTGCCCAGAGCAGTCAGGTCCGTGAGATAGCGGAATTGCCGCCCTTCGTAGAAGTCGCCGTCGCCGGCCCGCACCGCCAGCGGATGGGCGTCCGGGTTGGGATCGTTGGGGATATCGGAGAACAACTTCTGAATGGAGTTCACACTGGTTTCGGTCTTGTCCAGGAAGGGCTGGAAGAACTCCCAGCGCAGGCCGACGTTGACGGTCAATCTCGGCGTCACGCGGTAGACGTCGTCAAGGTAAAACCCTAGGTTGCTGGCCCTGAACTTCGCCTGGGCCAGGGCCAGCGCCGCCTCCGCTCGCGACAGCGTCCCCAGCATGAAGTCGGCGAACCCGTCTCCCGAGTAACGGGCGTCGGTCGTGAACCGGCCCCGGGGGAACTCGTTGCCGATCTGATCGTAGATGTCGTAGCGGTATTCGCCGCCGAAGCGGATAGAATGCTTGCCGGCGATCCAGGAGAAGTTGTCGATGAGCTGGTAGATCTTGTCGTCGATCACGAAGGGGCCGTTCACGCTGTTGCCGAATCCGCTGTAGGGCGCTTGCACCGAGATCGTGGGAATGCCCCAGCTCGACGGAGGGTCGGTTCCCATGGGCAGGCCCAACTCCTTGACCACGTTGCGCACTCCGCCCAGCTCGTTGCCCATCTCGTTGTACAGAATATTGAGGCCGAAGCGGAACTCATTCACTTTCGTGGGCGACAGGACCCGGGTGTTCGAGACCATATACTGCTTCGCCCGCGTGAGCAGGGTGCTGCCGCTTAATGGCAGGCCCCCGCTCAAGGCGCCTTCGTCAGTCCAACTGAACCGCCCGAACCACTGCGAGCCGGTGCTCTCGTGGAAGTCGATCCGCTGGGTCAACTGATCCTTGTCGATGGTATTCCGCACCGTGCGCGTGTAGTTGCGGTCCACCTGGGCCGTCGCCAGGTTCGGCTCGGGGTAGAACTCCAGGAACTTCTTCGAGATTGCGTCGAGCATCGACGCCGGGATCTGCTTTCCCGGGAACGGCTGCCCGGTGAACGGGTTCTTCAGGGTGGCTGGAGTGGCTACCGCCGAGAAATCGCCGCCGCGCATCGCTTTGGTCGGCATGGTCCAGTAACTGGTGCCGCTCTGGCGCTCCTTGAACCCCTCGAAGTTGGTCATGAAGAAGAGGCGGTTGCGGCCGTTGAAGAGCTTGGGCACGCGGACCGGGCCTCCCACCGTGAAGCCGTACTGATTCCAGCGGAAGGGCGGATTCTTGGGACGCCTTCCGTCGAAGTCATAGGGCTGCGCGTCCAGCGCGCTGTTGCGATGGAACCAGTAGGCGGCGCCGTGGAAATCGTTAGTCCCCGGCTTGGTGGAAACGTTGATCTGGGTGGCCGCGCGCCCGAACTCGGCCGGGTAGATGCCGCTCTGCACCTTGAATTCCTGAAGCGCGTCCACCGACGGCAGCACCACGTACAGGTTGAAGTTCACATCGGTGTTGGCGATGCCGTCCAGGGTGTAGTTGTTCCACACTCCGCGCATTCCGGAAACCGAGATATTCTGCTGGGTGCGGGTTCCGCCCTGGCGCCCGCTGGCCTGTCCGGGCATGCCGAAACCATAGGTGACGTTGGGACTCAAAGAGACCAGTTGCAGGAAGTTGCGCCCGTTCAGAGGCAGGTCCAAGATGCGGCGCTCCTCGATCACGGTGCCAACTGTGGCGTTGTCAGTGGACAGCAGAGCCGCGTTCGCGCTGACTTCAATCGACTCGGTGGTCTGCCCCACCTGGAGCGTGATGTCCACCCGGGCGGTCTGCTGAACCTGAAGCTCGAGCTTGGTAGTGGCCGAGCGGAAGCCGCTGATCTCAACCTTCACCGCGTAAGGCCCCGGAACCAGGGAGGGGAAACTGTAAAGCCCCTCGCTGTTGGTGACCGTGTTGCGCGAGGCGTTCGTCGCGGTGTTGGTAGCGGTCACGGAAGCGTTGGGCACGACTGCGCCCGACGGGTCGGTCACCACGCCGGTGATGGTGCCCAGTGTCTGCCCATAGATCCCCAGGCTGAGCGCCAACACCGCGCCCGCCAGCAGAAGCATTCTCCTCATCGCATTCCCCCTTAAACCAGATTCTGCGTTCTGGCCCCTTGGCCACGCCTCATTATACATTGAACGGTTTCCCCTTCCAGCCATTCCCGCAGCCCGCGCCGGGGCCGCTAGGGCC
>VFZS01000123.1 GCA_016871095.1 Acidobacteriota bacterium | reverse complement strand
CGCCATCACGGTCGCTGTTCGATCAGAACCTGTCCCGGCCGTGCGCATCCGCGGCAGTGGAATAGGCCTCCAGGCCTGTTTCTCGCTGCATCGGCCCACAGGCAAGAAGGCCTATTCCACCGGGCTGGGGCAAGCTGAAGGCTTCCCCTACCAGGTCAGCCGCAGTCCGAACTGGAGCGCGCGGGAGCTGTTGCCGGAAAACATGGCGTTGATCAGCCCGCTGTAGTTGTTGGGCGTCTTGGGGATGCCCGGCATGTTGAGCACGCCGAAGAAGTCGATGTTCAGCCGGAAGTACACGCGCGCGGTGACCGGGATGACCTTGAACAGCGACGTGTTCAGCCCCCAGTTGTACAGGCCGGACTTGTATTGATACTGCCAGGCGTTGAAGTTGGTGTTGAAGCTGGTCCGCTGGAGGGTCCCGTTCTTCAGGGTCACCCATCAGCACCTGGAACATGCGTCCGCTGACGGGCAACTGGTCGATGCGGGCGCGGTCGGTGATGGCCGCCAGCGTGGGGGCCGTGGTGGTCACCAGCGGCGCCACGTTGGCTGCCACGGTGACTTCGGTGGCCGTGCCGCTGACGTTGAGCATGGCGTCCACCACCGCGGCCTGACCCGTCTGGAGCAGCAGTTGCCCCTTCCAGGTATCCATACCGGCGGCGGTCACGGTGATGGTGTAGTCGCCGCTCAGCAACGAAGGAAACAGGTAGAAGCCGACCTCGTTGGTGATGGTCTCGTTCAAGCGTGCGGTTTGAGTGTGCATGACACTCACCCGGGCCGCGGGTATGACCGCCCCGGTGGCGTCCTTGACGGTGCCCTGAATCCGGCCCGTGCCGGTCTGCGCCACGAGCGCCTGCGCGGTCAGCAGAGCGAGGGCAATTCCGATAGCGAAACAAGTACCCCTGTGCATAACAGTGGCAATTGTACCGCACGGGACGAGGCCCCGCCAGGCGGTGCGGGACTCCCAGGACGGGGCGCGGTGTGGACTCTCCCGTGCTAGAGTAGCTGGGCGATGGCAAGTGCGGGGCAGGTTCGGGTCACTTTGACACGCCCGGGGCATGGGGCCGGTTGCAGAGTGGTTCTCGCGTTTCACTACGACACCTGTCCGGCAGCCGGCCGGGCTTGCGCAGACACCCCGGTGGGGAGGCTGCATGTCGGAACCGCCTGAGAACCATCTGCCGGAGGACATGCTCGAACTGTACGCCTTGGACCGGCTCTCCGGGGAGGAATGGGCGGCGGGGGGGCAGCACCTCGCTGGTTGCTCCCTGTGCCGCGACCGGCTGGAGGAGATCAAGGCCTATATTGCCACGATGCGGGAGGCCCTCAGACGAATCGCCGACGCCGGGGAAGAGCGCTGAGCGGTTGCCTGCCGGCGGCGGGGCCGGCTCAGAAAGCCCGGCTGGAGCGGATGCCGGCCGCCCCCAGCGATGCGCTGAGTTTCTCGAGCGCCGCTTTGTGGATCTGTGACACCCGGCTCTCGTTGACCCCGAGCACGCTGGCGATCTCGCGCATGGTGAGGTGCTTCAGATAGTACAGCGCGATCATCTGCCGGTAGCGCGGGGACAGCGTTCTCAAGGCTCCATTGAGCAAGGTGCGGAGTTGCGAGCGGGCGCAGATGGCATCCGGCCGCGTCTCGGGCCTGGCGGGGAGTTCACGCGCCGGCAGATCATCCTGGCCACCCCGGGTTTCGGAAGCCGAGATCAGAGCGACCTGCCGAATATCCGCCATCATGTGCTGCCAGCGCTCCACGCACATCCCCATCCGTTCGGCAATCTCCGCGTCCGTGGGATAGCGGTTCAGGATGGTCGCCAGTTGGCGGGCCACCGCCTCGATACGCCTGTGCCGGCGGCGCAAGTCACGCGATGCCCAGTCGAGCTCCCGGAGGCTGTCCAGCATGGCGCCTTTGATGCGGTGCTGGGCGTAGCTGCGAAAGGCCACCTGCTTCTCAGGCCTGTACTTCGTGACCGCATCGAACAGCCCCAGGGTCCCCGCCTGCACCAGATCGGCGAGATCTACCTGGATTGGAAGGGTTTCGTGAAGGCGAAGCGCAATCGCGTGCACCAGCGGGAGATGCTCCACTACAGCGCCATCGCGCCTGGCCTGCTGCACCTGAGCACTGGATAAGCGTCTATGAGGGGGCTGGCCGGTTCGGGTAGCTTTCTTCATGATAATTGCAGCAACCCGGCTTCAGCCCTTTAAGGAATAGTGCGGCGCGGGCGTCAGGATTCTCACGCCATCCCCCCATTTCCTGGCTCCATCCGGCGGCGAGTGTGACAGGCCGTGCGCGGACGCCCCAAGGTGGGCGCAACTCGTAGCATAATCAAGGCGATGAAGGAACCTACCCGAAGAAACCTCCTGACAGGGGGCGCCGTTGTCGCGGCTGCTCCGCTAGCTGGCTGGCAAGGACTGCCGCAGGGCGCATCACTCGAACAGCGACTCTTGCTCCCCCAAGGCCAGGTCAATGCCGTCGTCGATTCCGACACTTACAACGAGATCGACGACCAGTTCGCCGTGGCCTACGCCCTGCTCTCGCCAGCCCACATGGAGATCGAGGCGGTCTATGCGGCGCCGTTTCACAACGAGCGCTCCGCTTCGGCGGGAGACGGGATGCGGAAGAGCTACCAAGAGATCCTGCGCATCCTCGCGCGCCTGGGAGGCGATCCGAAGGGCTTCGCCTTCGCCGGCTCGGAGACATTTCTTCAGCAGGCCGGCAAGCCAGTGGACAGTCCCGCCGCCCGCGATCTGGTGGCGAAGGCGCTCAAGCCCCGCACGGCGCCTCTCTATGTGATCACCATTGGAGCCCCCACCAACGTGTCCTCGGCCATCCTGATGGAACCCAAGATCAAGGACCGCATCGTGGTGGTCTGGCTGGGAGGCCAGCCTTACGACTGGCCGACCGCGCGCGAGTTCAACCTTCAGCAGGACCTGCACGCCTCGCGCGTGCTGCACGATTCCGGCGTTGCGCTGGTCAACATCCCCACCCAGAACGTGTCCGAACACCTGCGCACGACGGTGGCGGAAGTGGAGCGCTTTCTGAAGGGGAAGTCGCCCATTGCCGATTACCTCTGTTCGGAATTCGTCGCCTACGCCAAGTGGAAGTCGCCGGGCCCGGACTTCGCCTGGTCCAAAGTGATCTGGGACATCTCGGCGGTAGCCTGGCTCATCCAGCCCAAGTGGATTCCCACCAGGCTGGCGCCTAGCCCGGTGCTGACCGACGACTACCGGTACCGGACCGAAGCGGGGCGCCACCACGTGCGCGTGGCGGTGGATGTGAACCGCGATCAGGTGTTCAACGATCTGTTCCACAAGCTGGCCCGCGCCAATGCGCGCTGAAGTGACGCGCCGTCGGGGGAGCGCGCCGTGAGTGTGGGACTGCTGGTCTTCTGCCTGCGGAGCCTGTACCGGGAATACGGCGTGGCGTTCCTGCGCCGTGTGATGCTGGCGCACCCGCTGGCCACGCTTCGCGGGATGGTGCACTTTCTGCGCCAGCCGCCCGCCCGGGCGGCGGCGTGGCAAGGCGGCGCCGGGAGCCTGGTGGGCGTAGGGTTTTGCCTGAAGCCGTTGACGCCGGCCTGTCCTTCCGGCCGGGCCAATCACGACTGCGCTTTCTTCGAATCCAACCCCCAGCTCGATGAAGGGGCCTGGCCCGCGCCGTGCCGCGACTGCCTGATCCGGGTAATCGGCCGGCAGGCTCTGGCGGGCGCCAGCACGCTGTATGTGATGACTTCGGCGCAGGACATCCTGTTCGACGTGCTGCTGCCCGCGCTGGAGGCCCGCCGGTTCAGCCGCGCCCTGCTGACCATCTGCCGCTTCTCCTTTGAACCCATCCGTTTGGCGCTGGCCATCGCCGGTGTCGAGGCGCAACTGATTCCCTTTGTGCACGGGGATTGCCGCGAGTACGCCACTTGGCGGCGCGCCGACATCGGCGACAAGCCCGAACAGACCACCCTGGAGCAGGCCGATGTCAGGGAACTCCAGGAGACGCTCTCGCGGTCTGCGCTGCATGCGTCTCCGCCAGGGCGCTTTCGCAAATCCCGCCACCTCTTCGAACCGGTGTAGACGGGTGCACCCAGTGGTGGGCGCGGCAGGACTCGAACCTCCGCGTACGTGGTCCCTGCGATGATGGATACGCTAATAGCGTATAATGGAGGACGTGGATCCCGCCCCGATGAGAAGGCAGACCGCCAGAAAGACACCCGTCCGGAAGCCAGGCGTGGGCCAGGAGATCATCACGAGTCTGAAACAGGCTATTGCCTGGGCCAGTGGAGAGGATGTGCCGGTACGCGTCACAACCGTGCGGGTTCCAGCCGTCGATGTACGGGACGTGCGCCGGAAACTCGGCTTGAGTCAGACGGAGTTCGCCGCGAAGTATGGCTTCCAGCCAGCCACGCTGCGCAATTGGGAGCAGGGGAGAACGCGCCCGGACGGTCCCGCTCGCGTGCTGCTGGCGGTCCTGGCCAAGCATCCCGAGGCGGTCGAGGACTCCCTCCGAACGAGGCCTTGAATGGTGGGCGCGACAGGACTCGAACCTGTGACCTCCTGCGTGTGAAGCAGGCGCTCTAACCAACTGAGCTACGCGCCCGGTCGAATCTTGATTGTAAACCAGGCGAGGCGGGCGCCTCAACCGGCGGTATCATAACAGTGATGGCGGAGCGGGCCACACCCCAGACCGTGCCCGCGGCGCTGGCGCGGCTGCCGGATCTGGAAGCGGCGGTGGGCGCGGCGCTGCGGGGCAAAGCGGAAGCGGTGCGGCTGGCGCTGGTGTGCCTGCTGGCGCGAGGACACCTGCTGATCGAGGACGTGCCCGGGGTGGGCAAGACCACGCTGGCGCAGGCGCTGGCGCGCTCGGTGCGGTGCCAGTTTCAGCGCCTGCAATTCACCTCCGACATGCTGCCCAGCGACGTGCTGGGGGTGACCATCTACAACGCCCGGACCGAGACCTTCGAGTTCAAGCCCGGCCCCGTGTTCACCAATTTCTTGCTGGCCGACGAGATCAACCGCACCACGCCCAAGACGCAGTCGGCGCTGCTGGAGGCCATGAACGAGCGCCAGGTGAGCGTGGACGGCAGATCCCATCCCCTGCCGGAACCCTTCATGGTGCTGGCCACGCAGAACCCGGTGGAGCACCACGGTACCTACCCGCTGCCGGAGTCGCAGCTCGACCGCTTCTTCCTGCGCATCCGCATAGGGTACCCGGACGGGGCCAGTGAGCGGGAGATTGTGCGGGGCGCGGGCGGCTTCACGGTGGTGGTCGAGCCGGTGCTCCACGCCGGGGAACTGGCGGAGCTGCAAGCCTGGGCCGGCCGGGTGCGGGTGGACGAGGCGCTGGTGGATTACATCCTGGCCATCGTCGCCGAGACGCGGCGGCACGAGCTGCTGGCGTTGGGCGTAAGCCCGCGGGGGGCGCAGTCGCTCTACCGGGCCACGCAGGCGCTGGCCCTGGTGGAGGGGCGTGACTACGCCATTCCGGACGACGTCAAGCGTCTGGCCGCGCCGGTATTCGCGCACCGGGTGGTGGTCAACACCAGGGCCGCGCTGGCGGCGCGTGGCGCGGAGCTGAGCGACCGCATCCTGGAGGAGATCCTCGCGCGGGTCGCAGTGCCACTCTGAGTGGCGCAGGCCATCGTCTTGTGTGGCCTGCGGAAAGCAGACGAGGAGCCATCGTCTGCCCCCCATGGAGACAACCTACAGTGCCTCCGACGCGCAACGCTAGACGCTGCGGGCCCGGCTCCGCGCCCTGGGTCCCTGCGAGGCCGCCGGCTTCTTGGGGGCCGGGCGGCGCAGCAGCTTGGTCACCGCGCGGATCAACTGCTGCACTTCGTGGGAGCTCTTGGGGATGACGGCGTCGGCCCCGGTGTTGGACTCGTTCAGCCCCAGCGCCTCGGCGTAGCCGGAGATCAGGATGATGGGAACGGCGGCGTTCAGCTCCCGGACCTTGCGGATCAGATCCAAGCCGTTCAAGCGGGGCATCTTGTAGTCGGTGATGAGCAGGTCGAACTGGCCGTCGGAGAACAGGTCGAGGGCCGCTGCCCCTTCGGTAGCTGTAGTGATGCGGTGTCCCATCTCCTCCAGCACCGCCTTGCGCGCGATCAGGCCCAGCTTGTTGTCGTCCACCAGAAGAATGCGCGCCGAGGCACCCGCGGGAGCAGGAGAGGAAACCTTCATGATGAAGGCGAAAATATCAGAAGCCCGACCAGCCTGTCAACACGATCGTAATGGCCTGTAAACAAGCCACATTCATCGCTTGACTTCGCGGGTGAACAAGTTCATAGTCCGCGCGGCTCACTCCACCTCGCGCGGAGCGGTGTAGCCCGCCTTGGCGATGATGGTGTACTTGATGGGCCGGTTCCGCTCGTCGGTGATCCTGAGGGGCTGGCCGGTGGCCGGATCCACCAGTTCCACCTTGATCTTGCGGTACTTGCCGTCGCGAGCGGTGTTGTTGGGCGCGTAGGAGATTTCGTAGCGCATGCGCAGGGCCTCCGAGATGGCGCGAAAGATGCCCGGGAACTCACCGTAGAAGCGTGGGAAGAAGGCCATGCCGCCGGTTTCCTTGGTGAAGGTGCGGAGCTGGTTGTCGGCCTGTAGGAAATCCAGGCGCGCGATGGGGCCCAGGTAGCCGCGGGCGTCGTACCACTCGCGCAGCGCCTGCATCAGGCCGAGGGCGTAGATCGGGACGCCGGCATCCTGGAGGATCTTGCGGGTCTTGTCGAAGGTCAGCTTGCTGAAGGTGTCCATCCCGGAGGAGATCAGCACTATGGCCTTGCGCCCTTCGATGCCCGACATGCGGTCGGCGGTGTCGGTAATGGCGTCATACAGGTTGGATTCCGAGTAGGCGGCGATCTGGAGCCGCCGCATGGCCTCGTAGGCGGCGCGCTTGTCGGTGGAGAAGTCCGAGAGGATCTCGGAACGCAGGTCGTAGGCCACCACGGCCACGTAGTCTTCCGGCTGGAGGGTCTCCAGGAAACCGTAGGCGGCCGTGAGGGTCTGGTACCAGGTCTCGCTCCAGTACTGCTGAAACAGGTTGCTGAACTCGATTACCAGGGCCACGGTCATGGGGGCTTCGCCAGTGGAGAAGCCGCTGATCTGCTGCGGGACGTTGTCCTCGAGGATGCGGAAATTTCCCCGCGGGATGTTGGGAATGGGCTGGCCCCGGTTGGAGAGCACCGAGACATCCACGCTGATGGCGGTGACGTCGCTCTTGAAGGTGGGGACGTCGCCGGGCAGCGGCTTGGCCTTCTTGCCGAACTCGGAGGGGATCTTAGGCCCCGCGGGCGTCTCGGGGGCCTCTTTCTTGCGCGGGCGGGCGACGGTCTCGCTGCCTTCCTTGCGCGGTCCTTGCTGCGCCGGAGCCAGCTCGAGAGCCAGACAACCCGCCAGCAGCAGCGTCATCCAGGTGGAGGTTCTCATACGTGCCCCTAGGACCAG
Organism: Acidobacteriota bacterium; assembly: GCA_016871095.1. Classification (GTDB taxonomy): domain Bacteria; phylum Acidobacteriota; class Terriglobia; order Bryobacterales; family Bryobacteraceae; genus VFZS01. The sequence goes on along the minus strand of VFZS01000123.1, from coordinate 3,203 downwards.
TATACAACCGGGGGCGCGGAGGGTCTCAGTGGACCCAGCGGTCGCGGTCCTGGTCGTGGTCGTGCTTGCGCAGGTAAACCTGGAATCGCTTGCGGGCGCGCGCCAGCTTCCACTCCCGGTAGCGGCGCTGGAGGCCCGCCAGCAGATTGATCCGGGGCAGCTTGGCCCCGAGGTAAAGGTAGCCGAAGATCATCCCGCCCAGGTGGGCGATGTGGCTGACGCCGCTGCCGGTGGAGAAAGAGCTCATGAAGGCGATGGCGCCGATGATCATGACGAAGTACTTGGCCTTGATGGGAAACAGGAAGCTGAACAGCACCACCCGGTTGGGATAGAGCAGGCCGAAGGCCAGCAGCAGGCCGTAGACCGCGCCCGAAGCGCCGATGGTCCGGATGCCCATGCCACCGAACAGCGCGCTGGCGACGATCACGCAGACCCCCGCGCCCACTCCGCACAGGAAGAAGTACTCGAGGAAGCGCCGCGTGCCCCAGTCGCGCTCCAGGTCCATGCCGAACATCCACAGCGTCAGCATGTTGATGAGGATGTGCCAGAAGCCCCCGTGCAGGAACAGGTAGGTCACCGGTTGCCAGAGGTAGCCGCTGAATAGCGCCTGGTGGGGCACCAGCCCGAATACGCGGAACGGATCGCCGCGGAAGAGCACGTGGGCGAAGTAGTCCATGACGAATACCGCGGCATTGGTGAGCAACAGCCACTTCACCCCCGGCGGCAGCCAGCCGGAAGCGCCGCTCGGGCGGTACCTGGTGTAGTACATGGAAGGGACCACCCCTCTATGCCAGAATAACAGAGGGAGAGAAGACCTCGCGCATGGGGCCAGTTCACAAGCCTCGGGTGCGGCCGCGCGGTGTGCTGGAGGCGTGGCTGGAGCGGCTGCGGCGGCGGGAGCAGAGGCTGGTGCGGGCCTCCGCCGAGGCGCCCTTGCTGCTGCTCAGCTACCCGCGCGGCGGCCGGGCGGTGGCGGAGGAGATCGAGACAGCCTGCGCCCGCACTTTCCCGCGGCTGAATCCCGAAATCCGCGTCCCGTACGAGGGTGTCTTTGAACGGCTGCCCACGCTGGTGGTGGTGCTGCTGCGCCCGCGCAACCTGTGTGATTGCCTGGGCCATCATCATCCCCGCGGCACGGAGTCGCGCCTGACGCGGCGGCTGGCGGCAGACTTGGGCAGCCCGGTGGGGGAGATTGACCTGGCCTATGAAGCCATACGGCGGTGGGAGCCGCAGCCTCTGGCGGCCATGGCCGTGGGCGATCTGGGTTCCCGGCTGCCGGACCTGCACTTCCAGGCAGCGCTGCTGGCAGTGTGGCTGCACGAACTCGAGCACCTGGCCTTTGCCCGGAGCGCGGAACACGAAACCCGCACCCGCAGCAACTGGTTCTACACCTGCGCCATGGCGCAGTTGGTGGCCGAGGAGTCCGGCGCGGCCTATGGAATGGCGGCGTCGCTGCCGCCCCGTCCGTAGCGGCTCAGCCGCGAGGCGCAGGTTTGCAGCACCACGGCCAGCCCGATCCACACCTGCCAGTGGGAGAACAGTCCCCGCGAGATAGCGAACTGCCCGGTGAGGTCCAGATCCGCCGCCAAGCGCCAGCAACCCAGCGCCAAAGCCATGACCGCGGCCGGACTCAGCAAGGCTCCCGCCGCCGCGGCCAGCCGGCTCATACGCACCACCGCGCGGCTCAGTCCCGGCTCCAGTCTGACGCGAATCTTCAGCGCCATGCCCTCTTGTCCACTCCTGTTTTCAATTTACCAGCAATTGCGCTAATCTGTCTCTTGTCGGCAACGGTATCATCGTAAGGAAAGGATCCAAACTGTACCCTATGCGCAAGATCAAGACTGCTGTGATCGGCACCGGCTTCATGGGCCGGGTACACACGGAAGGCATCCGTCGGCTGGGCAACGTGGAAGTGGTTGCCGTGGCGGACGTTACGGCGGAGCTGGCCCAGCGATTCGGCCAGCAGTTCGGCATCGAGCGTACCACCGGAGACTACCGCGCTCTGCTGAGCGATCCTCAGATCGAGGCGGTGCACGTATGCACGCCCAACGCCCTGCACTACCCCATGTCTAAGGAGATTATGCAGGCCGGCAAGCATGTGCTGTGTGAGAAGCCCCTGGCCATCTCATCGGCCGAGGCGGAGGATCTGGTCGAAGTCGCCAAGGCCCAGAAGGCGGCCAACTGCCTCAACCACAACCTGCGCTACTACCCCGTGGTGCAGCACATCCGCCAGATGGTTGCCAACGGCGACCTGGGCGACGTGCTGGTGGTGCAGGGCACCTACTCGCAGGACTGGCTGCTCTATGACACCGACTGGAACTGGCGCATCGACTCGAAGGACAACGGCCCGCTGCGGGTGATGGGCGACATCGGTTCGCACTGGATGGACATGGTGCAACACCTTACCGGGCTGAGGATCACCTCCCTGTGCGCCGACTTGCAGATCTTCCACAAGACGCGCAAGCGGCCCAAGGTGGCGGTGGAGACCTTCGCCGGCAAGACTCTGCGCCCCGAGGACTACCACGAGATCCCCATCGACACCGAGGACTTCGGCGCGGTGCTGGTGAGGCTGGGCGAGCGCGCCCGCGGCGCCTTCACCGCCAGCCAGGTGAACACGGGCTGCAAGAACCGCCTGCAAATGGAAATCTACGGCTCGAAGGCGGGCGTCATCTGGAACCAGGAACGGCCGGACGAGCTGTGGATCGGGCAGCGCAACACGCCCAGCTACCTCATCATCAAGGACCCGGCGCTGCTGGCCGAGAAGGCGCGCGGCTTCGCCGACCTGCCCGGCGGGCACGGCGAAGGTTACGACGATGCCCACAAGCAGGTCTTCCGGCGCTTCTACCAGACGGTGGCGGATCGCTCGGCCCCAGTAGACTACCCCACTTTCGCCGACGGCTACCAGATGATGTGCCTGCTCGAGAAAGTGCTGGAGAGCCACAACCAGCGGGCCTGGGTGGAGGTGTAGCGCCGCGACCGCTCGTTCAGGGTTCTCGGCTCACGCCACCGAGCCGCGACCGTCAGGGAGCGGTCAAGACCACTCGCTCACCCTCGTGGCTCGGTCAGAGGCGCGAATGCCGCAACCGAGATGGGATGAGAAGGCCGGCCTCCCGCGGGATGCGTTAAGCTCCCAATGGATGGCGCACTCGAAGGTGCAATCAAAAGGAGGACCGGCCCATGAAGAAGGGTAGCACAAGGAAGGC
>VFZS01000122.1 GCA_016871095.1 Acidobacteriota bacterium | reverse complement strand
GGCGGCTCCCCAGAGCCGCAGGCCGACCCCCAGGTCGGCCAGGCACCGGCCTGGGGGCCGGTGCGCGGGCGGGGGCGCCCGCCCCACGGAATGTTTGCCGGCCGCGGCGATTTTCGTGGTCAGTAGCAGAGGGGACTGCTACCGAGCCGCGACCGGCAGGGAGTGGTCTTGGGCGATTATTTCACGCGCTCTCAGTGGCTGGGGGGCACGAAGTCGGGCGGAAGAACGGCGCCTTCGCCGAAGAAGTATTGCTCCATGACCTGGAGCAAGAACTGCTGGGCTTGCGGCGTGCCAAGGTTCAGCCGGTACTCATTCATGATGATGCGCATGTGGTCCAGCCACAGTTTCCAGGCCTGTTCGGAGACGTTTTCATAGATCCGCTGCCCTAGCGGGTGACCCTCGAACGGCGCCTGGGCCAGGCCCGGCAGCTCCTTCTGGAGCTTTACGCACATCACCATGCGAGGACCCGGCTGCCCGCTTCCGCTTTCCGTTGCCATGCCCCCAGGATATCGCAGCCTCGCGCGTCCCGTGTTGTACAATCGGGGTTCGAGAGTCTCCATATGATCACCCGTCGTCAGTTTCTGCCGGCCCTTGCCGCGCCCTGGCTGGCCCGCGCGAGAGCCCTCGAGGGGAGCATCCTGGTGCACGAACACGTGCTGGTGGATTTCGCCGGCGCCGAAAGCACCGCCAGCTATGATGTGGAGGAGGTCTTCCGCCTTGCCCGGCCCAAACTGGAGGAAACCCGCAAGCTGGGCTGCCGCCGCCTGCTCGAATGCACGCCCCAGTTCCTGGGCCGCGATGCCCGGCTGCTGGCGCGGCTCGCCGAGGCCACCGGCGTCGAGTTGTGGACCAACACAGGCATTTACGGCGCGGCCAACCGCAAGGGCGTGCCCGCTTTCGCCTGGCGCGAGTCCGCCGACCAGCTCGCGCGTCGCTTCATCGCCGAGGCTCACCGCGGCATCAACGGCCTCAAGCCCCGCTTCATCAAGACCGGCATAGCGGGCTATCCCCTGGAGGAGATCGACCGTAAGCTGGTACGTGCCGCAGCCGTCGCCTCGCGTGAAACCGGCCTGCCCGTTGCCTCCCACACGGGCCCGGGCGCGGCCGCCCTCGAGCAGCTCGAAATCCTGGCCGGCGAGAAAGTCAGCCCCTCCCGCTTCGTCTGGGTGCACGCCCAGAGCGAGAAGGATCATGCGCTGCACGAGAAGCTGGGCCGCGCCGGCGCCTGGGTCGAGTTCGATGGCATTCGGGAGAAATCCGCCGACTGGCACCTGGAGTGTGTCCGCTTCATGGCCCAGAAGGGCCTGCTGGAGCGCACTCTGATCTCGCAGGACTCCGGGTGGTATCACGTGGGCGAACCCGGCGGCGGCAACTACCGCGGCTATGCTTACATCTACACGGATTTCCTTCCGCGCCTGGAGCCCGCCTGGCAGCGCCAGTTAATGATCGACAACCCGGTGCGGGCCTTCGGAAACTGACTTTTTCCAGGGAGTTCCATAACATGCGCCTGTTCGCCTGCCTGAGCATTCTGGCCGCCGTTGCCGCTTCAGCCGGCGCCGGCGAAGTCGCGCGCGGTCCGGTCCACGCAGTCACTGAACTCAGTTTCCGTGGTCCGGCGCTCGCACCCGCGGGTTCCCCCGCCCGCGACATCGAGTTCCACGTCCGCTTCCGCCACGCCGGTGGCGCGCCAGACCTCGCCGTACACGGCTTCTGGGACGGCGGCAGCGACTTCAAGGTGCGCTTCACTCCCACCCGCCCCGGCCGCTGGACGCTGTCGGAAGTCCGCTCGAACCGCCGGGAGCTGGCGGGGCAGCGCCAGGGCGACTACCTCACCGCCCTGCCTTCCCGGCTCCCCGGCTTCTGGATGCCGGATCCAGCCAGCCCCGGACGCCGCTGGTACGTGCGCTCCGACGGCTCTCACCAGTACATCATCGGCAACACCCACTACAGCTTCCTCTCCGGCTATCGAGACGGCGGCCAGCCCACCGGCAACGACATCGCCCGCGACATCGCCCGCAACGCGGAGTACTTCAAGAAGCTGCGCTTTACACTACATGGCGACCGCTACCCCCACCCGCAAGAGAAGCCGTTCCTGGATCTCGGGGGCCGCCCAACCGACAACGGCGACTTCTCCCACCGTCCCAATCCGCAGTGGTTCCGCGAGCGCGCTGATGTCGCGGTTCGCACCGCCTTCGAGCACGACTTGATCGCAGACTTGATCCTGGCGGGGCCGGACGTCGAGGATTCGCGCGCCACGCTGCGAGCCGCGGCCAACGGCGGCGACCCCACACCCTGGTTGCGCTATGTCGCCGCCCGCTACGCCAGCTTCCCCAACGTCTGGATCTGTCTCTTGAACGAGTACGACATCCGCGTGCCGGTCTTCACTCCCGCCGAGGCGGCGCGCTTCGGCCAGATCATCCGCCGGTTCCTGCCCTACCCGACGCCCTTGAGTGTTCATCCCTCCAGCAAGCCGCTATGGAATCGTGAGTTCGACGGCCTGCCCGAATGGGCCGATCATCACATCATTCAGCGCAAGATCCGCGAGGTTCCCATCGCCGCCGACGTCATCGACTCCGTCTGGCGCAACGCGGAAGGCTCCGCGCCGCGCCAGCGACCCACCATCAACGATGAGCTGAGCTACCAGGGCGAGGGCGACCGCCACGGCGAGAGTGACACCATCGAGGCCCACACCGGGGCTTTTCTCGGCGGAGGATATGGAACCACGGGGTGGAAGACCGGCAACAAGCTCGGTCATTACTTCTGGGGCAAGTTCGACCCGGCGGAACACTCCGCGGCCGACAACCTGAAGTTCCTGCGCGAGACTATCGACCGCCACATGAGCTTCTGGAAGATGACGCCGGACCTGGGCATCTTCTCGAACCAGGATGCGGGCTGTCGCGGCCTGGCCTGGCCGGGAGAAGAGTATGTGCTGGGTACGAATCGGGCCCATCAGGGCGTCATCGCCCAACTCCCCCCGGGTCAGTGGACGGTCCAGCGCCACGACATCGTGGCCATGCAGTCAGTGACGCTTAGCGAGACCGCCTCCGGCCGCTTCGTTTTCGATGCCCCGGCCAGCCGCGCCCTCCTGTTCCACTTCCGCAAGAGGGCGGACGCTACCCCTTCAAGTCCCGGAAAGCCTCTTCGATCTCCCGGCGCGCCTCCGAGCTCGCGGGAATGAGCGGCAGCCGCGGCGGGCCGCCGTAGTAGCCGTTCAGATCCATGGCGTGCTTCAGACCGGGGATGCCGTAGCGCGTGGTGACCAGCGCCGCGGCGCGCGCGATGCGGTCCTGCCAGTCCCGCGCCGCCGCGTAGTCGCACGCCCGGCAGGCTTCCCAGATGGCCACGGTCGAGAACGGCGCGGCGTTGGCGTAGGCCAGAATCGCACCCGTCGCGCCCATCATCAGCGATGGCGCCAGCGTCGGCGCCGAACCCACCAGCACCTGGAAGCCCGGCTTCACCGTCCGGATCATCTGCATGACCTTCTCGAGGTTCCCCGAGCTTTCCTTCACCGCCGCGATGTTGGGGTGCTCCGACAGCTCGGCCACCGCCTCGGCCGGGATGTCCACTCCGGTAGCCTGCGGCCAGTTGTAGATGATCAGGGGAATCTTGCTCTGGTCCGCCACCGCGCTGAAGTAGAGCTTCTGCGCCGCCGCGCCGGCGACCAGGTTCTTGTAGTAATGCGGCGTGCGCACCATGGCGGCTTTGTAGCCCAGCTCCGCGGCGCGGTTAGTGAGGGCCACCGTCTCCCGCACGCTCTCCATGCCGGTGCCCGCCACCAGCAGCTTTTCCGGGGCCGCGTACTCGGCCACCCAGCCCCATAGCGACACCTTCTCTTCGGTGGTCAGCATGACGCTCTCGCCCGTCGAGCCGCACACCACGTATCCGGCCAGCCCGGTCAGGTTCCATTTCTCGACGTTGTGCCGGACCTTGGCCGGGTACAGGTCCCCGTTGGCGTCGAACGGAGTGGCGATGGGAGGGAGAATGCCTTCGAGTTTCATGGCTGGAAGCTTGTGGCTTGTAGCTCGTGGCTTGTAGCCTGTAGCTTGTGGCTTGTAGCTTGTAGCCTGTAGCTGGTAGGCTGGCCCCGCCGTGACCTCTCCTACAGGCTACAGGCTACTCGCTACAGGCTACTCGCTACAGGCTCACCGCACCTGCATCAGAATAATGACCAGGGTGTACAGGGCCAGCGACTCGATCAGCGCCAGGCCCAGAATCAGCGCGAAGCGGATGGCCGCCGCGGCGCCCGGGTTGCGCCCCATGGCCTCGCAGGCCGCGGCCACGGCTCTCCCCTGCGCCAGCCCGCAAATGCCCGAAGCAAACGCCATGGCGAAGCCCGAACTGATCCAGATCCAGTGCCGGTTGCTGGCCGCCGCGCCCCCTTCCTCCGCCGCCAGCAGTGGGGTGGCAAAAGCCAGCAGCGCCAACATCAGCAAAGCACGCTTTGCGTTCATGGTATGGTTCTCCTCGTTCAATAAACTGGCGCCCAGGAGGTGGTTCCCGTCATCGCTGTGGAAGCCGGTCTCACACTGGATGCCGATGATGCCGGAATCAACGCTCGTGCTCGACGGCTCCGGCCACGTACACCATGGTCAGCAGGGTGAACACGAAAGCCTGTAAGAATGCCACGAAAACGTGCAGGCCCATGAAGGCCACAGGGATCAACAGAGGCACCATGCCCAGGAAGGCCAGCGTCACCTGTTCGCCGGCGTACATGTTGGCGTATAGACGAATGGTGAGCGACAGCGGCCGCGACATGTGGCTGATCAGCTCGATGGGGACCATCAGCGGGGCCAGCAGGGGCATCGGCCCGGCGAAGTGCTTGAGGTAGCGCCCCACGCCCTGCTCGCGAAAGCCCATCAGGTTGTAGTAGACGAAGGTGGCCAGCGCGCAGCCCAGCGGCACCGCCGCGAACATGGTGGGCGACTCGAAGGTGGGAATGACCCCCAGCAGGTTCGAGAACAGAATGAAGATGAACAGGGTGCCGAAATAAGCCAGGTGACGGCGGCTGCCGTGCCCAACTACTTCCTCGGCGGTATTGCGCAGGAAGAGGTAGATCAGCTCGAGGCAGTGCTGAAGCCCCCCCGGACGGTCTACCGAGAGCCGCGGCCGCAGCAGCGCGAACAAAACCACAATCACCGCCGCCACCAGGATCTCCATGGCAATGAAGTTGGTCCAGGGGCGCGCCGGTTTCTCCGCCTGGGTCCCTACCCAGGACAGGATGGTGTTGGCCGGGCCAGCGAGATGATCGTTCAACAGGGCGGTAAACCAGAGCTCATGCCCTTGCATAGAGCAACTCGTAGATGATTTCGAAGATAATCGCGGCCACGGGTACGAACAGGCCCAGCAGGATGGCCGCCAGGCTCAACCCAAAGACTTTCACTATAACATAGCCGGCCAGTCCCAGCGCCAGGTAGCGCGTGGCCAGCGCCACCAGCAGCCACTTGCGCGGCCGCGGACCTCCGGGAGCGAGTCCCTCCACAAACCGGTGCAGCCAGTAGAAGTTGAGGGAGGCGCCCGCCGCGCCCAGCGCGAACCCCAACCCCCACCGCCAGTCCTGGAGCGCCACGCCCATCGCCGTTCCCGCTGCCCCCACCACCAGCGCTCCGCGGAAGATCCTCTGGAGCGCGCGTTCCACGAAGGCGGCTTCAGCTTCCACCTTCGCCCGCGCCTTTCTGCGCTTCCCGGATCAGCTCGACGAAGCCCGCCGCGATCCCCACCAGCAAGAACACCACATATAAGAAATCGGTTCGAAACAGCCGGTCCAATAGGTGACCGATCAGGTATCCGGCGAAGGTGGACACCGGCAATGTGAACGCCAGGGTGGTGTACCGCCCCACCATGGCCCATCGGTTCGGCGGGCGCCCCATATCCGCTCCGGGCGACACTATCCCGCCGTCCTCTTCACCGCCGCGCGCAGGCCCAGGTTGCCCACCAGGCGATGCAAGTAGTTGGGATGCACCCCCAGCCGCTTGGCCGCCTCAGTGAAGTTCCCGCGCGCTTCCTCGAGGGCCTTCACGATCAATGCCTTCTTCTGTTGCCGCAGGGCGTCGTGGTAGCCGCCGGCGGCCTCGGCGGCTGGTGGAGCCGCCTCGAGGAGGGCTTCCGGCAGATCCTCTGGCATAATCAGGTCGGAAGACCCCAGCACCACCGCGCGCTCGATGGCGTTCTCCAGCTCGCGGACATTGCCCGGCCAGTCGTACCGCATCAGGCAGGCGCGCGCCGCGGGCGAAAGGCCCATCAGGCGTCGCCGGGAGCGCTTGCTGAACTTGGCGGCGAAGTAGCTGGCCAGCAGCGCAATGTCCTCGCGGCGCTCGCGCAGCGGCGGCAGGTTCAGGGACACTACGTTCAACCGGTAGTACAGATCCTGGCGGAATGCGCCGTGCCCGGCCACGCTGCGAAGGTCACGGTTGGTGGCCGCCACCAGCCGGATGTCCACCTTGATCGGACGGGTGCCTCCCACGCGCTCAAACTCGCGTTCCTGGAGCACCCGTAACAACTTGCTCTGGAAAGCCAGCGGGATCTCGCCCACCTCATCCAGGAAAACCGTCCCGCCCTCCGCCACCTCCAGCTTGCCCTTCTTCTGCACCACGGCCCCGGTGAAGGCGCCCCGCTCGTGCCCGAACAGCTCGCTCTCCAGCAGGGTCTCGGTGAGAGCGGCGCAGTTGATGGCCACGAACGGGCGGCCGGCCCGGGGGCTGTTGCGGTGGATGGCCCTCGCCACCAGCTCCTTGCCGGTCCCGCTTTCTCCGTACAGCAGAACCGTCGAGTCCGTGGGCGCCACCTTGGAGATGAACCGGTAGACCTCGGCCATGCGGGCGCCCTCACCCACCATGTCGTGCTCCAGGCCGCCTTCCGCATGCAGGCGTTGGTTCTCGCCCTCCAGCCACTCCAGGCGCCGGGCGTTCTCCAGCGCGGATCCGGCTATGCCGCCCACCGCGCTCACCAGTTGCAGGTGCTCGCTGTCGAAGCCCACCGTGGGGGCGCCACAGTCCAGGTAGATGATGCCCATGGGCTGCTCGCCACCCAGCAACGGCGCCACCAGCACGGAATGGAACTCGCGCTCCTCCTGGGCGGCGGCGTGCCCCGGCTCGGGCAGCACGTGGTTACTCAGCACGGCCACACCTTCCTGGAAAGCCCGCTGCGCCAGCCGGTCGCATACTCGCAGCACGTCGCCAGGCGCACTATCCCGGCTCCAGTAGAATTCCGCCAGGGGCTCGTCGGCGCCTGGCCCCATCAGGAAGATGGCCCCGCGTTCAGCCGGCACCGCTTCCCCCAGCAACTCGAGCAGCCGCCGGGCCAGCGCCTCCGAGCCGCGCACGGAGTGGAGTGCGGTGCTGATCCGCAGAAGTGTAGTAAGTGCCTGGAGGGGCCGTGCCGGCGTGCCAGGCGCCGCCAGCAGGTCCTCCGGTCTCAGGTAGATGGAGTCCTCATGACGCAACCGGACCAGGGTGTTCCCGTCGCACCGGGCCTCCCGCCACCGCACCGGGCTGGGACACTCCTCCCTCCCCTCCTCCTGCACCAGGAACAGGAACACCGAGTCGCCCAGCCGGATTTCATCTCCATCCTCCAGCAGACGCCCGCTCACCGGCAGGCCTCCCACGAAGGTTCCGTTGGTGCTTCTCAGGTCGCGGATCAAGAAGCGCCCTGAATCGTCCCGCTCGATGGCGCAGTGACGCCGGGACATGGAACCGTCCGCGATCAGGATATGGCTGCCGGCTTCCCGGCCCACCAGGGTCCGCCCCTCCCCAAGCACGAACACCTGCCCTTTCGCCGGGCCATCCAGCGTCACCAGTCTCGGAGTCATCGTCCGCTGAGAACCCCTATTTGGATGTTTAGCACACATCCGGGCTGGGCGGAAGGGCTTGCCCTCCCCCGGTTACTGCACAGGGCCGAGTGGAACAGGCATCCTGGCCTGTGGCTGGATGCGACCAGAACAGGCCTGGGGGCCTATTCCACTGCGGCTGGCGGCCAGGCAGGTTCACTGGCCGGCTGAGGCCAGGACCGATGCATATCGGGGATCCTGGCGCAGGCTCGCCAGGTCCGGATGCCATTGGACCTCCGCTACAGAGTAGCCATGCTGCACGGCCGCCCGCAGCGCCTCCAGAGCACGCTCCCGGCGCCCGCTCATGTCGTACACCAGCGCGCTCTGGAACAGCACGATCTTGTTCCTCGGGGCCAGCCGGCCGGCCTCGCCGATCTCACGAAGGGCTCGCTCCCGCTCCGACAACGCAAGGCAGTAAGTCGCCAGGAAGGCCCGGACTTCCGCATCGCGGCGGTTGACCGCAAGATCCCGCTCCGCCAATTGGAGCGCCTGGCGGTAAGCCTCCGCGGTCCTGCCGCCCGGCTCGGACGCCCACCGGTAGGATTGCGCCAGGTTGCCCCAGGTGCGCCGGTCATTACTTCCCTTCTTGACGGCTTGCTGGAACATGCGGCCTGCCTCCGCGAAGCGCCCCATCCGCTGGTACATCACTCCCAGGTTGCTGCATCCCTGGGCCGTTGGGCGCAGATCCAGCGACCGCTGGGTCATTCTGGCCGCTTCGTCCAGCCGCCCCATCTGGTAGTAGATGCCGCCCAGGTTGCGATACGCCAGCTCGGAGTCCGGCTCCAGCTCGATCACCCGGAGGAAACAGCGCTCCGCGTCCTGGTCCCGGCCATGGCGGTAGCAGTAATCGCCGAGATAGCTGTGACCGGCCCAGTAGTCGGGCCACAGGTCAATGGCCCTCTGGAAAGCCTGGACCGCCTCCTGGTGCTGGCCCTTGGCCGCGTACGCCCGCGCCAGTTCACGGTAGGTGGCCGGATCCACGGGGTTCAACTTGAGGGCCCGCTGGAACTGGGCCACGGCTTCCTCGTAGCCGCCCGTGTCGTGGTGGATCAGCCCCAGAGCCAGGCAGGCCGGGGCTAGCCGGTCATTCAGTTCCGCGGCGCGGGTGGCGCTGCGCTTCGCCTCCCCGATCCACTGCGGATCCTTGGTCTTGCGGTATTTGCGGCAGCAGGCTTCGCCCAGGCCGGCCAAAGCGGGAGCGTAGTTGGGATCCTGCTGCAAGGCTTGCTGGAAAGCGCTGATGGCGCGATCCAGGCTCTCCGGCACATCATAACGGTGCATGTGCCCGCGTCCTTGCAGGTACAGATCGTAAGCGGCCGGCGCCGCGATCCGGCCGTATCCAGGCTCCTTGAGGGCCTGCGAGTCCAACCGGAGCATCCCTGCGACCCGGTGAAACACAGACTCCTCCAGTTTCGCTACGTCCGCCACGAATCCGTTGACATCGTCGCTGGCGCGCACCCGCGCTCGGCGTGCATCCAGCAGGCTGAGCCGGACCTGCACCTTGCCCCTGTCACGCAGCACGCTGCCGCCCAACGCCAGGTTGACGCCGAACTTGCGGCGAGCCTCCTCCGCACTGGACACCTTGGCCCCCCGCACCTCGCCCGCCGGCACCACCCGCAAGGATTTCTGCACCTGCTCAAGCTGGTTGAGCGTGGCGGTGAGACTCTCCGTGAGACCGTCGCAGAACGCCTGATTGGTCTCTTGCTCCCCCAAGTTAGCGAATGGCAGCACCGCCAGCACCCTCCGCTCCGGCAGGCTCCACGGCAGGAGCCAGTCTGCCAGCCGCTCACGCAGGGGTAGGGCCAGTCCCAGGGCCAACAGTGCGCACGCCGCCGGAATCGCCAAACGACGCGAGAGCACGCGACGCCACCAGGGTTCGGGGGGAGGCGCCGGCGGCCGCGGCGGGATCGTGAGGACATCATCGGGCCTGACAACGTGTATCACCGCCTGACTGGCGTGACACACAACCCCGAGGTCATCCGCCAGTTCCTCCACGCTCTGGTACCGCTCCTCTGGACTCTTAGCCGTGGCACGCGCTACGATCTCCCCGAATCCCGGCGGCAGGTCCGCGCGTACGGCCGCCACGGCAGGCGTCGGAGTCTCGATCACCTCGCGCAGGACCGCCACTTCGTGCGCGCCGTGGAAAGGCAGTTCCCCCACCGCCATCTCGTAGAGGACCACGCCCAGGGAGAAAATATCCGAACGCGGGTCCGCCTCCCGCCCCCGCGCCTGCTCCGGGGACATGTAGGCCGTGGTGCCCAAAATCACGCCCGGGGAGGTCAGCTCGCCGCTTCTCCACCACTTGGCCAAGCCGAAATCCGTGATCTTGGCGAAGCCCTCGCCGGAGAACATCACGTTGCCGGACTTCATGTCGCGGTGGACGATGCCATGGCGGTGCGCATGCGCCAACCCCGCGCACACCTGGAGGGCATACCGTCCAATCTCCTCCAGCGACAGCCTCAGCCCCGCCTGCCGCAAGTCCCGGATCCGCGTGCGCAGCGTACCCCCGGGCAGGTGCTCCAACACCAGGTACCGCTCCCCGGACACCTCTCCCACGTCGTAGAGGACGGCGATGTTGGGGTGACTGAGCATGGAGATGGCACGTGCCTCGTGAACGAATCGCGCCACCGCCTCCGGGGAGGCCAGCCGGCTTGGGGAAAGGAACTTGAGGGCTACGTGGCGCCCGAGCCGAGTGTCGCGCGCCTCGTAGACGATGCCAGAGCCGCCCCGGCCCAGTTCTGCGACGATCTCGTAGTGAGAGATACGCCGCCCCGACACGAGCCTGGTCCTCCTTCCGGTGTCCCGCGCAGAGACAAGCCCCGGCAGCTCATA
>VFZS01000121.1 GCA_016871095.1 Acidobacteriota bacterium | reverse complement strand
GGAAACCGGCTTCCTCCAAGGCCCCGCCGGCGGTACAATAGTAAACGACGCGCCCGTAGCTCAGCTGGATAGAGCGTCTGCCTCCGGAGCAGAAGGCCGGCCGTTCGAATCGGCCCGGGCGTACCACTCATCTTGAGGGGTCATCCGCCAGACGGCGACCCGAACCTGCCCCCGTGCCATCCAAAGCGCCGGATCGTGGCGCGTTCCTCCGGCCATCCCTGGACACGGCCAACTCGATAGCGTTCAATAAGCAGTATGGCTATCAATCGGACCTACGTGGACGCATGCGATGCAGACCTGGCGAGCACTAACCGCGTTGTTTCCCGCTGCCTGCAAATCGTCACCTCACTTCGCGGGCACCCTTCGTCCGCGACGCCGGCCCAGCTTCTTCAGGCGGTGGACCTGCTGCTTTCGGCCGTATCCACGCTCTCAGTCGCCATTGGCCACCTCAGCGCCGGCCACCGGAACGAACGGGAACGCACCGTCCGGACCAGCTTCCAGCGAAATCGCGGGGCCGGATACGGCCGCGCATCCGGACTGACTTCGCCCCCGGCGCGCCCTCAGGCAGCCAGCGCCGCCCGGGCCAGGCGCAGCACGTTGCCGCCGAGGATCTTCTGGATGTCGGCGTCCGTGTAGCCGCGCTGGACCATGCCCACGGTGAAGATCGGCCAGTTGGTCCATTCCAGCGTCAGGCCCCTCGACGACCCTGCCCCCAGCGCGCCCGGCGGCCAGAAGTACTCGAAGCGCGCGCGCGAGGGCGGGCGCGGGCCCACCTTCCGGTACTCCTCGGCCGCGTTCGCCGAGGAATAGGCAACATCGGTGCCGATGGTGACATGGTCCGCGCCGAAACGTTTCACCATGTAGTCGATATGGTCGAGGAACGCCACGATGTCGCCCCCGCGGCCGAGAAACTGCGGGATGCAGCAGATGCCCACGTTGCCGCCGGTATCCACTATGGCGCGAATCACTTCGTCGGGCTTGCAGCGGATGTGCCGGTTTAGAGCGAGGCACCCCGAATGGCTCGCCACCATCGGCTTCGCGGATGCCTTGGCCGCCTCCAGGCTGGTCCGCCAGCCGGAATGCGCCACATCGACGATCACGCCCACGCGGTTCATCTCCCGGATGGCCGCCCGCCCGAAGTCGCTCAAGCCCGCGTTGGCCGGCTCGGCGCAACCGTCCCCCAGCATGTTGCGGCGGTTGTAGGTCACGTGCATCATGCGGATGCCGAGCTGATGAAACAGCCGGATGTAACCCAACTCGTGCTCCACCGAGATCCACTGCTGCGCCAGCGGGACACCGTTGCCGGAGAAGTACAGGCAATGCTTGTTTTGTCTTTTCGCCGCGAGGATGTCGTCGGGCTGAACTGCCTTGAAGACGGAGTCCCGCAACATGTCCGTCACGCAGGTGTAGCGCGCCAGCCGCTTCAGCAGTTGCAGGGGCGACTGCCCCTCTTCGCCGGCGTTCTGAAAAATCGCGGTCATGCCGGCCGCCTTCCAGGCGTTCAGGAACTCGGCGCGCTCGGCGTCGCTGGTCACGCAGCGCGTCATGATCATGTCTTCGTTCAGGTCCTGCAACTCGAGGTCGGAGGCGCCCGCCTCGACGGCCGCCCGCATCGCCGCGCCGTCCAGCGCGCAGCGCGGCGAGAAGCCGTAGGACTCCATCACGATGGAGTTGGCGTGCAGCTCCAATCCGTGCTGGATCTGCTGGGGGGCCGCTTTGAGCGCGTCCAGGGCCGCCTGCCGCGCTTTCTCGATCCGCTCATTGGAGGCTGCCGTGCCCTGCGGCGCCAGCCCTACCGCCGTGGCGGCCCGGAAAGAAGCACTCATGAATTGACGTCGGTTCATTGGCCCTCCGTGATACCTCGGCGCCTGCGGCGCCGGGATATCATCATAGTAATGAACTGGCGAACCGCGTGGAGTGGCTCGGAACCGACCGAAATGCGTGGGGCGTGTTCCACCCCCAGGCTCGCAACCGCTCTGACCGCCGCATGGGTCA
Source organism: Acidobacteriota bacterium (assembly GCA_016871095.1). GTDB lineage: Bacteria > Acidobacteriota > Terriglobia > Bryobacterales > Bryobacteraceae > VFZS01. The sequence goes on along the minus strand of VFZS01000121.1, from coordinate 8,665 downwards.
CCCTGATGCCGGCCGCGCCGGGCTGGGGCCAGATCTTGCCGGAGCCGTTCGACGTGGGCGTCGCCTACGAGCGGACACTCCATGTGAGCCTCCATGGAAGTCCGGGCGGCGACGGATCCGCGGAGGCGCCACTCGATTCGATCCAGACGGCGGTGCGACGGGCGACGCCGGGCACGCGGATTCTGGTTCACGCGGGAACCTACTCGGGCCGCACCACCTTGACCGGGCTCCGCGGCGAACCAGGCCGGCCGATTGCGATAGTCGCGGCGGGAGAGGTGGTGCTGGACGCCGCAGGCGCCTCGATAGTGCTTGCCGGCAGCGACCTGCGGTACGTGGTGGTTGAGGGCTTCACCCTGCGGGGCGCCACGGTGCACGGCATCAATATCGACGACGGGGGCTCCTACGACACACCTGCCGAGCACCTGGTGCTCCGCGGCCTGACTGTCGCCGGCGCGGGTTCCGGCGGCAACAACGATTGCATCAAGCTGTCGGGCGTGGATCACTTCTTCGTTCTCGACAGTGAGGTCTGGGGCTGCAACCGGGGGGAGATCATCGACATGGTGGGCTGCCACGAGGGCTACATCGCGGGCAACTACTTTCACGAGCCGGTCGCCAACGGAGTGCAGACCAAGGGCGGGAGCGCCGACATCCTGATTCACGGGAACGTCTTCGCCGACATCCCCGGCCGCGCGGTGAACGCCGGCGGATCCACGGGCCTGGAGTTCTTCCGGCCGCTGGAGGCGCCCTATGAGGCCGCGCGAATCCGGGTGCTCGGGAACGTCTTCGTTCGCAACGGCGCTGCTAGCGGGGCCAGCATCGCGTATGTCGGGTGCGATGGGTGCGTATTCGCGCACAACACGGTGGTGGAGCCGCGCACCTGGGTGGCGAGGATCTTGCAGGAGACCACCGGAGAGCGGTTCGTCCCCTCGCGGAACGGTCTGTTCGTGAATAACCTCGTGGTGCTAAGACAGGCGGACCTGCGCACCTTCGTCAACCTGGGCGCGGGAACCGCGCCCGAGACGTTCGTTTTCGGCTTCAACCTGTGGTACGCACTCGACCAGGGTCCGGACTGGGCGGGCCCGACCTTGCCGGGCGGGATCCCGCGCGAGACTGGATCGGTCATCCAGCGCGATCCAGGCTTTGCCGATCGCGAGGGAGGCGACTATCACCTTCCCTTGAGCAGTCCGGCGCGGGGCGCGGGACGGGTAGCCACGTTCGAAACGACGCCGGACTTCGACGGCCGATGCTGGGCCGACCCGCCGACCGTCGGCGCCTTCGAAGCTGGGCTGCCGCGCAAGCGCTGGCCGCTCGTCCGGCAGCCTGTGGCGAGCCCGGCCCGGAGTCGCTTGCGCTGACCCAAGCCCGGGACCCGCCCGGCAGGCTCCGCGCCCGCGCTCGCATACGAAACAGCACAGCCCAGGGGTCACGGGCGAGAGTTCCCGGCGTGGACCGGTCGCTGAGCCGACCCGCGCCCCCGTCCGAGGCGCAAGCAGGAGTGCCGTGCCCAGTCGTGGGAGGTGTTGAGGTTCTCGAAGTAATCGGGCTGGGTGATCGACCAGCGGGCCACCCTCAGGCTGGCCAAGGCCTGGGCAACCTGGCGTTCACCCCGGCGAAGGATGTCCGCCAGCGGGCCGGCCAGCTCGCGGCGGTAGACCGCGCAGAGCGGTTCCAGCCACCCAGATGGCCAGGCCGGAACCAGGGCGTCGGCCACGGCAGACTCCGCCGCCGACAGCAAGTCCTTCAGGAAGCTCACGGTGAGCGCGGGCATGTCGCAGGCCACCACCAGGTTCCAGTCGGCCGGAGAAGCCGCCAGGGCGGCCTGGATGCCCGCTAGAGGCCCGCAACCGGGGAGGTTGTCTGGGATGACCGGCAACCCAGGCTGCGCACCTCGTGCGAGGGAACCGACCAGGGTCACGCACCCCGCGGCGGCGGCAACTTGCGCGGCGACATGCTCGACCAGGGTGGCATCGCCGTAAGGCAGCAGGGCCTTGTCCCGGCCCATCCGGGAACTGGAGCCGCCAACCAAAACGAAGCCCGCCCGCTGCATTGTTGACCCTACCGAAGCATCGGAGTGTACCACAGCGCGGCATAGCCGCAACCAAAGGTCTCAAGGACTGCACCGTGGGGTGAGCCTCCAGGCTTGCGAGCTGGTTTTCGAACCAGCTTCCGGCCGGGCCTATGGCTTACGCCAGGGAAGTCGGCACGAATGCCGACTCGCAAACGTGGACGTTCGCCCCACGAACGGGTCCAAACAGGCCCCCGCGCGGCCGGAGCGGGGCGGGTATCATGGGGGTATGAACTCATCTCGCAGGACATTCCTCACTGCGTTGGGCGGCGCTCCGGCGCTGTTGCGCGCCACGCGGCTGGCGGAGCCAAAGCTGGCGTTCCGCACGCTGGGCGGCACGGGCCTCAAGGTCACTTCGCTGGGCTTTGGAACTATGCTGGCGTCCGACCCGCTGGTGGTCGAGCGCGCGGCCGACATGGGGATCAACTTCTTCGACACGGCGCGCTCATATCAGGGGGGCAATAACGAGCGCATGGTGGGCGGCGCGCTCAAGGGCAAGCGGCAGCGGGTCATCCTGTGCAGCAAGAGTCTGGGGCAGACCCGGGAGGCAGCGCTGCGCGACCTGGACACCAGCCTGAAGGAGATCGGCACCGACTACCTGGACATCTGGTACCTGCACGCCAAGAGCAAGCCGGAGGAGGTGACCGACGAGCTGCTGGAGGCGCAGCAGACGGCCAAGAAGGCGGGCAAGATCCGGTACGCGGGCGTGAGCACGCACTTCAACATGAAGGCCTTCATCACCCACCTGACGGCCAAGCGGCTCACCGACATCATCCTGACCTCGTACAACTTCTACCTGAACGAGGACCCGGCGGAGGCGATCCGCGCGGCCCGCAAGGCCGGCCTCGGAATCGTAGCCATGAAGGTGATGGCGGGTGGTCTGGCGCGCATCAAGCGCGGTGACCGGCTTTACGGCCAGGCCCCGGCCGCTCTGCTGGGACGACTCGAGAAGCCGGGCGCCATGCTGGCGGCGCTGAAGTGGTCTCTGCGACTGGAAGCGGTGGATACGGCCATCGTGGGCATCACCGACTTCGACGAGCTGGAGGAAGACACCCGCGCCATGTCGGAGCCGTACCAGAAATCCGACGGCGCAGTGCTGGGCGTGTAGCGGCGTCGGAGACTACAGCAAGTCCTCGATCTTTTCGAGCACTTGCTTCAGCTTCGCGATGTCCTTGGCGCCGCCCTCGGCAAGGTCGGGACGGCCGCCGGCCTTGCCGCCCGCGGCTTGTGCAACCAGACCCGCGAGCTTGCCGGCGTGCACCTTCGAGGTGAGGTCTTTCTTGACCGCCGCGACGATCTCGCCGGCGCTGGTACCCAGTACCACAACATCCACGCCTCTGTTCCGCAGAGCATCCGCCATCTGGCGCAACTGCTGGCGATCGGCATCGCCGACCCGCGCCGCCACAACTTGAAGGCCCTTGATGGAGCGCGCCTGCTGTAGGAGCCCGTCCACCTGCGCCTGGGCCAGGCGGTTCTTAAGCTGCTCAAGCTCCTTCTCCAGGGAGCGGCGCTCGTCCAGCAGTTTGGAAACGTGATCGAGCAGCTCCGGCTCGGGCGCGCGCACCAGTTGGGCCACGCCTGAGAGGGCCTCCTGCGTTTCCTGGAACCGCCGCAGCGCGCCCTCGCCGGTGACGGCCTCGAGGCGGCGCACTCCCGCCGCGATGCTGCTCTCGCAGACGATCTTCACCAGGCCGATGTCGCCGGTGCGGCTCACGTGAGTGCCGCCGCACAACTCGCGGCTGAAGCCGGGGACCGAGATGACGCGCACGCGGTCGCCGTACTTCTCGCCGAACAGGGCCATGGCCCCGGCGCTGAGGGCGTGCTCGAGCTCCATCAGGTCCGTATTCACGGGGGAATTGCGCAGCACCTCCTGGTTGGCCAGCCGCTCGACTTCCTCGATCTCCGCCGGGGCCAGCGCGGTGTAGTGGGTGAAGTCGAAGCGCAGGCGCAGGGGTTCGACCACGCTGCCGGACTGCTTGACGTGCGCGCCCAGCACCTGACGCAGGGCCGCGTGCAGCAGGTGGGTGGCGGTGTGGTTGCGCATGGTGGCGCGGCGCAGCTCGGCGTTGACCTCAGCGCGCAGCGGCTGTCCCTCGCGGAGCGGCGCCCGCGTGCGGACCGAATGCACCACCAGCCCGGGCAACGGGGAATGGGCGCTCATGACTTCCGCCACGGCTTCGCCGGTCCCGGCCGAGTACAACACGCCGCAGTCGCTGGTCTGGCCGCCGGCTTCGGCGTAGAAGGGCGTGCGCGGCAGGACCACCTCGGCCTGCACTCCGGCCGGAACCTCGCTCACACGCTCTTGCCCCATCACCAGACCGAGCACCGGTGTGGCGGCGTCGAACGATTCGTAACCCACGAACTCGGTGCGTCCGGCTTCGAGCAGCTCCTGATAGACGGGAGCGATAGCCGCTTTCCCGGCGCCCTTCCAGGAGGCGCGGGCCCGCTCGCGCTGCTTCTCCATCTCGGAGTGGAAACCCTCGGCGTCGATGGCCAGGCCGAATTCACGGGCCATCTCCTGCTGCTCGTCGAGCGGCAGTCCGTAAGTATCGTACAGCTTGAAGGCCACTGCGCCGGGGAGCACGCCCGCGACGGCGTGGCGGGCTTCGTCGTGGAAGATGCGCTCGGCCACCTGGAAAGTGGTCTGGTAGCGGTGCTCCTCGTCCTTGACGATGCGGGCCACGCGGGGCAGGCTCTCCATCAGCTCCGGATATGCGGGACGCATCAGCTCGGCCACGAAGCCGGTGAGTTGGTATAAGGACGGCTCGATGGCGCCGGCGCGGCGCGCGTGGCGCATGGCGCGGCGCATGATCTTGCGGAGCACGTAGCCGCGGCCGTCGTTGGAGGGCACGACGCCGTCGTGAATCAGGAACGCCGCAGCGCGGCTGTGATCGGCGATGATGCGCAGCGCGGTGTCGGTCCTGGGGTCGTCGCCGTATGCCGCTCCCAGCAACTGCCCGGCCCGGTCAATGATGGGCCGCAGCAGGTCGGTCTCGAAGTTCGAGATCTGGCCCTGCATCACGGCGGCCACGCGCTCCAGACCCATGCCGGTGTCGATGGAGGGGCGTGGCAGGGGCCGCAGCGTGCCGTTGGTGTCCCGGTCGAACTGCATGAAGACCAGGTTCCAGATCTCGACGTAGCGGCCGCCGCAGTCGCTGGGGAACTGCTCGCCGGGCGGGTGCGGCTCGGAGGCCTCGGGGCCCAGGTCGTAGTGAAGTTCCGAGCAGGGGCCGCAGGGGCCGGTCTCGCCCATCTGCCAGAAGTTGTCTTTCTCGTCGCCGCGGAAGATGCGGTCGCGAGGGACGCCGGTGACCTTCTGCCACAGTTCGGCGGCTTCGTCGTCGTCGCGGAAGACGGTGATCAGCAGGCGGTCCTTGGGCAGGCCGTAGTCGCGGATGCACAGCTCCCAGGCGTAGGCGATGGCGTCGGTCTTGAAGTAGTCGCCGAAGGAGAAGTTGCCCAGCATCTCGAAGAAGGTGTGGTGACGGCGGGTGTAGCCCACGTTCTCGAGGTCGTTGTGCTTGCCGCCGGCGCGGACGCACTTCTGGGAGGTGGCGGCGCGGGAGTAGTCACGCTTCTCCAGGCCCAGGAAGACATCCTTGAACTGGTTCATGCCGGCGTTGGTGAACAGCAGGGTGGGATCGCTGGCGGGGACCAGCGAGGAGCTGCGGAGCACGCGATGGCCGCGGGCGGCAAAGAAGTCCAGGAATTTCTGGCGGATGTCGTGACCGGTCACAGATTTCATTGTGACACAGGGGCGGGGCGGCGACGGCCGGAAGCCGGGGTGAAGACCGTGTGATGCTATAATGTATCACATGGGCAAGGCCACGCTGCGCGACCTGCGGTACAACTTCGCCGCGGTCGAAGACCTGCTGGCGGAGGGCGAGGAAGTCCAGATCACACGTCGGAAGCGGGTGGTGGCCCGGTTGCTCCCCCCCGCTGAGAGCGGGCCGGCCAGGCGGCCGGACTTCCTGGCCCGCCTCAAACGGATTTACGGCGGCAAGCGGCTGACCCCAACCGGAGCGGAACTGCTTTCGCGCGAACGGAGCCGGTATTGAAGGCCTATTGCGACTCCAGCTTCCTGGTCTCGCTGTACTCGCCGGACGCCCACTCGACCCCGGCGGCGGCACAATGCCGCCGCCCCGGGGTGGCCCTGTGGGTGACGCCGTTGTGCGAACTGGAAGTGCACAATGCGCTTCGGCTGCGTGTCTTCCGCAAGGAGCTGAGCGCACCGGAGGCGGCCGCCGCCACGGCGGCATTCAGGCACGACCTCGACAGCGGAGTCTTCATCTCCCACCCCTTGTCGGCGCGGGTGTTCGCCAAGGCCAGGCAGCTCTCGGAGCAGTACACCCACCTCTTCGGCACCCGGACCCTGGACACCTTGCACGTGGCTTCCGCCCTGGTGGCGCAGGCTGACGTCCTGTGGACCTTCGATGCGGCGCAGCGGCGGCTGGCCAAGGCGGCGGGGCTGGCGTGCGCACCCGTTTCGGGCTAAGGGTTCCGGCCGGCTGGTGGAATAGGCATTCTTGCCTGTCGCTCGGTGCGGCGACAAACAGGCCTGGAGGCCTATTCCACATTGGGCTTGACATGGCATAGACTTAGTACTAAGCTATTAGTAGCCATGGCCGCCCGACACACCCTGACGCCGCTGGAACTGGAGATCATGAAGATCGTCTGGGACCGCAGGAGCGCCACCGTGCGCGACGTTTACGAGGCGCTGCGGAAGCGCCGCAAGATCGCCTACACCACGGTGCTGACCATGATGAAGATCCTGGAGCAGAAGAAGCACCTGAAGCGGAACGACGGCGAGCGCGCGCACGTCTACCAGCCCGTGCGGGGGAAGCGGCAGGTGGTGGGCGCGATGGTGAAGGACTTCGTCAGCCGGGTGTTTGACGGCGCAGCCGAGCCCCTGCTGGTACACCTGGTGCGCGACCAGCACCTCTCGGAGGAAGACCTGGAGCGGGTGGCGCGCATGATCCGGGAGGGCGAATGAACCCCGATGTCTGGCTCGGCAATCTGGTCAGTTACGCCGCGCAGGTGGGGGTGCTGGCGCTGGCCGCCAGTTCCCTACCCTGGGTGTTCCGGGTGCAAGCGCCGCGGGTGCTGCTGGTCTACTGGCGGGTCCTGCTGGCGGCCTGCCTGCTGCTGCCGCTGGCTCAACCGTGGAGGCATGAGCGCGTCGAGGTGCCCGCCGCCAACTTCGGCAGCGTGGTGTTCTCTCCGGCCCCCGTAGCCCCTGCTTCAGTTTTCACGCGCTTGTCGGCCGGCCAGGTGGCGGCGGCCGTGCTGGCGCTGGGCCTGGCGGCGCGGCTGGCGTTTCTGACCATGGGGTTGTGGCGGCTGCGGTGGTACCGCCGCCGGGGGCGGCCGCTGACGCCCCTGCCGGGGCGACTGGCGGAGCTGCGCACCTGGCTGGGACCCCGGACAGAGATCCTGCTATCGGATGAAATGCCCAGCCCGGTCACGTTTGGCCTGCGGCGGCCGGTCATCCTGCTGCCGCCCGGCTTCATCCACATGGATGCCACCCGGCAGGCGGCCATTGTGTGTCACGAGCTGCTCCACGTCCAGCGGCGGGACTGGCTGTTTGTGCTGGTGGAAGAGATCATCCGCAGCTTGCTCTGGTTCCACCCCGCCATCTGGTGGCTGATGGGACGCATTCAACTGGCCCGCGAGCAGGTGGTGGACCGTGAGGCTGTCGAGCTTACCGGCGCTCCGCGGTCGTACGTAGGGGCGCTGCTGGAAATCGCCGCCGCCCGGAGGTGCGCCGTGGCGGCCCTGGCGCCGCTGTTCTTTAAGAAGAAACACTTCACCGAGCGCGTGAAGCTGATCCTGGAGGAGGTTCGTATGTCCCGGTTTCGTCTCGCAGTGAGCATCTCGGCCAGCGCTGTGCTGCTGGTGGCCGCCGGCGCCGCCGCCGTGCGGGCTTTTCCCCTGGAGGGCGCACCGGAGCTCATCACTGTGCAGCAGAAGACGCAAGAGAGCGCGCCGCGGCCTGCCGCGCAAGACCCGCCGTCGAAGATCCGCGTAGGCGGCGGCGTCCAGCAGAAGAAGCTTGTCAAGCAGGTTCCGCCGGCGTACCCGCCGCTGGCCAAGCAGGCCGGCATCCAGGGTACGGTGCGCCTGACCACCATCCTCGCCAAGGACGGCACGGTGAAGGAGGTCCAACTCGTTCGCGGTCACCCCTTGCTGGTGGAGGCGGCGCTGGAGGCGGTGCGGCAATGGCGCTATGAGCCCACCCTGTTGAACGGACAGCCTGTCGAAGTGGTCACCCAGGTGGATCTGAACTTCAGGCTGGAGGGGGCCAAGCCGGGCGAGGAGGTGGAGTCACCCGGAGGCATCCACAAGGTCGGCGGGGATGTCAGGCCCCCCAAGCTGATCCACAAGGTGGAGCCCCAGTACAGCCAGGAGGCGCGCGACGCCGGGCTGATGGGGAAGGTGGTGCTGGCGGTCCAGGTGTGGCCGGACGGCAAGATACACAACGCCGTGGTCAAGGAGGGCCTGGGACTGGGACTGGACGAGAAGGCCCTCGAGGCGGTCAAGCAGTGGCAGTTCGTGCCGGGCAACATCAAAGGCAAGCCGGTCAAAGTGGCCGCCACCATA
>VFZS01000120.1 GCA_016871095.1 Acidobacteriota bacterium | reverse complement strand
CCGGCGGGAGGTGCGCTGGATGGGTTTGGCCCAGGCGCTCGTAGCCTACCTGGCCGTGTTGGCGCTGACGCCGTCGCTGGTGAGTGGAGTCTGGTGGGTGCTACGGTGGCTGAAGCCCGATTACCACTCGCTGGCGCACGGGGACACTTACAACCGGAGCTACTATGTGGCGGCGATGGTGTTGCTGGTTTTCGCCGTCACGGCCGGGGCTTACCGCGTGGCGGGGAGACGGCGCGGCGTGGCGGAGATGATGGCGGGTCCGCTGCTGGTGTGGAGCGGCTTGGCGCTAGTTTCGGCGGCGCTGCTGCGGGGAGCCAGTTTCCTGTTCACCTGGCCACTGGCGGCCAGCGCGGCCGGCTTCGCGGTGGCGGCGCTGGGCGGAGGCGTGTGGTGGACGGAACCATCCGGCGATGAACGGGCGCGGCCGCGGCAGGCGCTCATGGTGACCTTGTGCGCACTGCCTGCCGTGGTGCTGCTGATCCCGACCATCGATATGCTGTGGGTGGCCATGGGGATGCGGTTCTCCTGGGCCTGCGCCGTGGTAGTGGCGTTGCTGCTGGGGCCGCTGTGGGGACAGGTGGCCATGCTGGGCGCGCGGCGCCGCTGGTGGCCCGCGGTAAGTGCGCTGATTATCGCCCTGTGCCTGCTCGGCACTGGCCTTGCGACGGCACGGTTCAGCCCGGAGCACCCGGGCCACAACAGCGTCTTCTACGCGCTGGATGCGGACTCCGGCATGGCGCGATGGGCGTCCGCCGATCGGAAAGTTGACGAGTGGACCGCGCAGTTCTTCCCCAGTTCCTCGCGCGGACCCGTGCCCGGCTTTCCCAGGGACAGGCTGTTGAACGGCCCCGCCCCCGCGGTCAAGCTGGCGGCCCCTGAAGTGCAGGTGGTCGAGGACCGCATCGCGGGCACGGCGCGCTGGCTGACGCTGCTGGTGCGCTCGCCGCGGCGGGCGGTCAATCTGCAACTGACGGTCGCCGCCGAGGCGCAGCTTCAGGCCGTCGAGGTGAATGGGAAGAAGCTAGGAGGAGCGGGCGCGGCGACGCGCGCGCGGACCATCGCCTATCGCGGCCTGCCTCCGGAGGGCGTGCGGTTGTCGCTGCTGGTGACGGCAGGGAAGCCCGTGCAACTGACGGTTCTGGATCAGTCCTACGGGTTGCCCGAGGGGTTGCAGGGAAGTTATCATCCGCGCCCGGCGCATTTGATACCTTTTGGCGGCCCCTATTCGGCGGACGCCACTGTTGTGGCGCGGACCTATCGGTGGTAGAGAGGAGCGGGCGAAGCCAGGAAGCCCGCCACGTTGCCAGGGTCGCCAGGAGCGGCCATCGCAGATCCTCAGCCCACTGCCAGCGGGGCCGGGCGATTGCCGTTCGGGGCCGGTCCTGTGATATGCTCCCACAAGCCCCGCGGCTGGGGCCGCAAGGAGAGTGAACATGTGTCAGTTCTGTCACGAACACGGTGAGGGGAAGAAGTGGTACCTCCAGATGAAGAACTACGCGGACGAACTACTGCACCAGGAGCTCTCCGCGAAACAGAAGGAAGTGACCCGGGCCAACACGCGCGCCGAGTGGGTGGGGCGTTTCTGGGAGTGTTTTGAGAAACCGGCGGTGACCGGCGTTCCCAAGACGCTCATGGAGATCGGGATGGCCCTGGCGCCGACGGCCGAGCTGCGCGGGCCTGGCGCCAGCGAGGCCGAGGTGCTGGAGGGACGTCAGATCACCCACTTCGGCCAGGTGATTCCCATCGAGGACGTCGAGAAGATCATCGACCAGGCGGACTCGATCACCCGGATTCCCTGCGGCTGCCGCTTTCTGACCACGGGTAAGACCAACGCACGGTACTGCTTCGGGTTGGGCGCCAGCATCTCGGGCGGGCTGAAAGGCGTCCCGGACGCCGCGTCCTCGCTGGAAGTGCTGGACAAGGAAGAGGCCAAGCGGGTCATCCGCGAGTACGACCAGGAGGGGCTGATCCACAGCATCTGGACCGGGGTGACGCCCTACCTGATCGGGATCTGCAACTGCGACCGCGACTGCATGGCGTACAAGACCTACATCGAGCAGCGCGGCGCGCCGTACTTCTTCCGGGCCGAGTACGTGTGCCGGGTGGACCCGGACCTGTGCAACGGATGCAAGGACTGCATCAAGCAGTGCCAGTTTGGGGCGCAGTTCTACTCCTCGCTGCTGGGGAAGGTCTACATTGACCCGACCCGCTGCTTCGGCTGCGGGGTGTGCCGCCCGGCCTGCGCGACCAGCGCCATCCAGCTCATCCCGCGCGAGGAGGATTCCCAGGCCGCCGGAGTGTGGTTGAAGTCCGCATAAACGCGGCGCTTCTCCGCGGCGCGGGCTATGATACGCTGGCCTGCGGAGGTTGCGGCGTGTTCGATCATTTCCTGAAGATCGACGGCATCGAGGGCGAAAGCGTCCATGCGGGCTACCGAGGCGCGATCGAACTCGAATCGTTCACCTGGGGCGAACAGCAGGGCCCCGGAAAGGTGGAGCTGCGGGACGTGGAGTTCACGGCCCAGGTCAGCAGGGCCTCGCCCCGCCTGCTGCGAGCCTGCGCCAGCGGCGAGCACTTCGACAAAGCAGAAATCCAGTGCGCGCCCCAGACCAGCGGAAGCCCCACCGTGTTCAGACAGATCTTCACAGGGGTGCTTGTGGCGGCCTACGAGGTGAACGGCCAGCAGTCAGGTCCACCTGTGGAACGGGTCAGACTCCTCTACGGCAAGGTGGAGTGCGAATACCGTATGCGCCGGGCCGACGGCAGTCTCGGAGAACCCATCCGCGGGGGCTTTGACGCCGTCGGCAACCAGCCGCTGCCGCCCGCGCTGCTGCCGGCGAGGCGCTCGGCGGGAAAAGGCCGGCGAGGGAAGTCAGTCCAGGCCCCGGGTTAGCGCGCGGCGGCTGCTCAGCCGCGCCTGTGGGACAATCAGAGCAGGTGGGAAGGAGATGGAAGCCATGCGTTTGAGAACCTTGCTGGTGTTGTTGCTGCCCGCGCTGGCCGCGGCGCAGGAGTATCGCGGATCCATCTTGGGGCGCATCACGGACCCGAGCGGAGCGGCCGTGGCGGGGGCCTCGGTGGAAGCCCAGAACATAGGCACCAACGCGGTGTTCAAGACGACCTCGAACGAGAGCGGCAACTACCAGATCCCGTTCCTGCTGCCCGGCAACTACACCGTGCACGTGGAGCTGACAGGCTTCAAGCGGCTGGAGCGGCAGGGCATCCGGGTGTCCACCAACGAAGCGGTTACGCTGAACCTCTCGCTCGAACTGGGGGCGCTGACTGAGTCTGTCACGGTGACCACGGCGGCGCCGCTGCTGAACACGGCCAATGCTGACCTGGGCCAGGTGATCGACAACACCTACGTGGGAATGGTGACGGTCTCGCTGAGCCGCAACGTCATCAACATCCGGCAACTGGCGCCCGGGGTGACGGGCGGCACCGGCACCTACACCAGCAGCGCGCAAGGCGATTTCTCGATCTCCGGGGGCGGCAACACGCGCGGGGACAACGAGATCGTAGTGGATGGCATCCCTAACACCTCGGTGAGCGGCACCATCGGCTTTGTGCCTTCGGTGGATTCGGTCGAGGAAGTTAAAGTGCATACCACGCTTTTCGACGCCGCCTACGGGCACTCCAACGGCGGCGCGGTGAGCATCACCACTCGGGGCGGGGCCAACGACCTGCATGGAGCGCTGTACTATTACAAGCGCTGGAACGCGCTGTACGCCAACAGTTGGACCAACAACCGGCTGGGGCTGCCCAAACCGCCGGTGCAGTACAGCCAGTGGGGTTACACCGTCTCGGGGCCGGTGTTAGTCCCCCGCTTCTACAACGGGCGGAACCGCACCTTCTTCTCAACCTCGCTGGAGCGCGATCATGATCCGCGCGAGCTGACCCGCCAGGCGCGCGTGCCCACCCAGGAGGAGCGGCAGGGCGACTTTTCGAAGACCCTGAACCGTCTGGGCGGGGCCTTCAGCATCTACGACCCGGCCAGCACGGTGCGCGTAGGCACCACGGCGACGAGGCAGCCCTTCGCCGGCGCGCGGATTCCCGCCGCGCGCCTCAACCCCACCGGCCAGGCCGTCATGAACAAGTACCCCTTGCCCAACCTCACCGTGGCGCCGCAACTGGCCGCTCTGAACTGGGGCCTCAGCAAGACCTACACCGTGGATCAGCACCAGTACAGCGCGCGCATCGACCACGTGCTGAGCGACCGCCAGCGGCTCTTCGGCCGGGTGGGCGTGCTGGACCGCATCCAGAACGCGGAGGATCTCTTCTACGGCGCGACCTCGTATCCCTTCCAGGGCGGCACCGACCTGGGCCGCCTGTTCCGCCGGCGCATCAACGTGGGGCTGGATGACACGGTGGTCTTCTCGCCCTCGCTGGTGGCTTCTTTCCGGGCCGGGGTGCTGAGCTACGTCAGCGACTCGCGCGGCGGCGCCGCCGGATCGGATCCGGCCGAGCTGAAAGTGGCCGACGTGGTGGTTCGCAACCAGGCCTACCGCGGGTGGCCCAACTTCGACCCCGGAGAGAACGTCCCGGCGGTGGGCAGCAGCATGTCATTCTCGCGCGACATGATCGTGTCGCTGGTATCCAGCGCCACCAAGCTGACCGGAGCGCACTCCACCAAGTTCGGAGTGGATTACCGGATGGGCCGGGTCAACAATGTCTCTCCTGGCGGGAACGCCGTGGGGACTTTCGGTTTCAATCCCGTCTTCACGCAGGCGGATCCGTTCAACACCCGCTCGGCCGACACCTCCGGCTCCGGCATGGCCTCGCTGCTGCTCGGATTGGCCGCCTCGGGTTCCTTCGGCTTCAATAGTCCCACCTCGGTCCAGAACCACTACCTGGCCCTGTTCGCCCAGGACGACTGGAAGGTCACCCGCCGGCTGACGCTGAACCTGGGGGTGCGCTACGAAATGGAATCGCCCTTCACCGAGCGATACAACCGCATGAGCAGCCGCTTCGACGAAGCCGCGGCGCTGCCGGTCAAGGTCCCCGGGCTGGACCTGCGCGGGGGCGTGCGCTTCGCCGGCGTGGACGGGAATCCGCGGCGTACCGCCATCGACAAGAACAACTTCGGACCGCGCGTGGGGCTGGCTTACAGCGTGACGCCGCGGACCGTGATTCGCGCCGGCTACGGCGTCTTCTACAGCATCATCTCGATGAACACCAGCTTCTTCGGGACGCTGGGTGTGTTCAACGCGGTGACGCCCTACGTGGGCACCACCGACAACGGCGCCACGCCGTTCACCACCGTGGCGGATCCCTATCCGGCCGGCCTGCGGCAGCCCGAGGGCAGCGGCATAGGCCTGATGGCGCAAGTGGGCGACAGCCTGAGCGTTTTCGACGAGCGGCGCGTGACCCCCTACAATCAGCAGTGGCAGTTCAGCATCCAGCGCGAGCTGCCGGCCCGCATTCTGATGGAGGCGGCCTATGTGGGCATGCACAGCCTCAAGCAGGTCGAGAGTTTCAACCTGAATGAGAGGCCGGATGTCTACCTGGCGCTGGGCGCACAGGAGAACACCCGGGTGACGAATCCATTCCTCGGTGTATTCTCGCCCACCTCCTCGCTGGGCCAGGGTGCGACCATCACCCAGAGTCGGCTATGGCCGCGCTTCCCGCAGTTCACCTCGCTGACCCTCCAGGGGGCCAACGGCGGCCGGGCGTTGTACCACTCCCTGCAAGTCAAGGCCGACAAGCGGCTGACGCACGGCCTGAACCTGCTGTGGACTTACACTTTCTCGCGCCTGATGGACAACAACACCACCAGCATCGTGAACCCGCGCTTCTACCGTGCGGTGGCGCCGATCGACCAGAAGCACGTCTCGCGCGTGGCCTTCACCTATCAGTTGCCCTGGCGGTTCGAGGGGGCAGGCATGAACCGGGTATGGAAGCAGGCTTTCGGCGGCTGGGCCGTCAGCGGGCTGGCGCAGTTGCTCACCGGCACGCCGCTGTCGGTCTCGCACTCTTTCGGCCGGCCTCTTCGCATCCGCAACCCCAGGCTGAGCGGGCCGGTCAGCGCGCGGCTGGGTGATGCCCGCGATGCCAGCGGCAAGATCGCCAACCCGTACTTCGACATCACCGCCTTCGCGCCGCTGCGCGACCAGTACACCATCACCCCCGAGCCGCCCATGCTGGACGAGCTGCGCGCCCCCGGCACACGCTCGCTGAATCTGGCGGTGTTCAAGACCTTCCCTCTCCTCGAGCGGCTCCGCCTCGAGGTGCGCATGGAGGCCACCGGCGCCACCAACACCCCCGTTTTCGGCGCGCCCGCCACCAACATGTCGCAGGCGGCCACTTTCGGCGTGATCTCTTCGGCGGGCGGCAATCGCGCCATGCAGGGCTCGGCGCGGCTGGTGTTCTAAGTTCGCCGGCAGTGGGGTAGAATCTCCACATGCGTACGGCGTGTGTGGGCGCCCTCCTCTGCTGGCTGGCCTGGGCTGGCGGACGGCCGCCCGATATCCCTTTCGAGAAACACACCCTCGATCTGGGGGCCAATGAGACCTGCGCCTTCGCGGATGTGAACGGCGACGGGCGCCTCGACATCATCGCGGGCGAGAACTGGTACGAAGCGCCGCTCTGGACGAAGCACCGCTTCCGCGAGCTGGGCTTCACCAACAACTACGTGGACGCTTTCAGCGACCTGCCGCTGGACGTGGACGGCGACGGCCACATCGACGTGATCACCCCATCCTGGTTCGCCCGCAAGCTGAGCTGGTGGCGCAACCCGGGCCGCGGCCGCGGGGAGTGGACCGAGCAGGTGATCGAGCAGGGCTTTCCCATCGAGTTCGCCTTCCTGGTGGACCTGGACAACGACGGGCAGGCCCGCGAGGTGCTGCCGCAGTTCGGCCCCGCCAAAGCGCCGGTGGCCTGGTATGAAATCAAGGGCGGCGCATTCGTGAAGCATATCGTCAGTTCCACCAGCTACGGGCATGGCATCGGCGCGGGCGATGTGAACGGCGACGGCCGCACCGACATCCTCACCGCCAAGGGCTGGTTCGAGGCCCCGGCGGATCCGCGCGCGGGGCAGTGGACCTGGCGGCCGGAGTTCGACCTGGGCGCGGTGGGCTTCCTCCACGTCCTGGACCTGGACGGGGACAGACGGAACGATATCCTCACCGCGCTCTCGCACGACTACGGCATCTTCTGGCTGAGACAGGGCGCTGATGGGCAGTGGACAAAGCACATGATCGACGAGAGCTGGTCGCAGGCCCACGCGCTGACGCTGGTGGATCTGAACGGGGACGGGCGTATGGATCTGCTGACCGGCAAGCGCTACATGGCGCACAACGGCAAGGACCCTGGGGAGCGCGAGCCGCTGGGCATCTACTGGTACGAGTACCGCGTGGAGGGCAAGCAGGTGGTGTGGACGCGCCACGTCATCGACTACTCGACGCGCGCCGGCGGGGGCATGCAGATTCCGGTGGCCGACCTGGACGGCGACGGCGACCTGGACTTCGCCGCCCCCGGCAAGAGCGGCCTGTTCCTGTTCGTGAACCGCAGCCGGTAGCGGGCCAGCGGCCGGACTGGGTCTCTGGACAAGAGACGGGGCTTGTCTCTCGGAAGCCGAGCAGCGCGCCGGCGATTTCAGTTTCGGCTGGGTTCGAAGTAGCCCTGGGCCAGCTCGGGCTTGGCCTCCAGCGCCTTGCTCCAGCAGGAGCGCGCTTCCTCCTCCTGACCCAGCGCCTTGAGGACGTGCCCCAGATTCAGCAGCGCTTCGGCGAACTCCGGGTCTTCCTCGACGGCTTCGCGGTACAGGCGGGCCGCGTCTTCCAGTTGGCCGGCTTTCTGAAGCAGCAGGGCGGTGTTGTAGAGGACCTCGGAGGAGCGCTCGCCCAGGTCGACAAGGCGCCCGTGGTATTCCAGGGCTTGGTCGAAGTCGGTGCGCTCCAGGGCCAGCGCGGCCAGCCCGCGCACAGCGTCCAGAGACTTGGGATCGGCGTTCAGCACCTGCTCGTACACCAGTTGCGCCAGGTCGCGCTCGCCCATCTTCCAGTAGGAGAGCGCCAGGTTCATCTGGGCCTCGGGCCACTTGGCGCGCTTCTTGAGGCAACTCTCGAAGGCCTGGGCGGCGCCGGCGAAGTTGGAGCGCTGGAGCCGCACGTAGCCCAGGCGGAAGCGGGCCTCCTCGGCATCCGGCGTCTTCTCTAGCAGACGCCCGTAAGCCTTCTCCGCCTCATCCTGCTCGCCGGCCTGCTCCAGCACCAGGGCCAGGTTCCACAGCGCTCCGGCGGCATCCGTGTCCAACTGGATGGCCTGCTCGTAAGCTTCGCGGGCGCTCTTCAGGTCGCCCAGTTCCTGGCGGGCGATGCCCAGGTTGGTGTAGGCCTGGGCTGAGTCCGGCTTGCAGCGGATGGCCTGGGTGTAAGCCTCGGCCGCCTCCTTGAACCGCCCCGCCTTCTGGTGAGCCAGGCCCAAATTGAACCAGCCCTCGAAGTGCTGGGGCGCCACCGAGACCAGCAGGGTGCAGAACTTGGCCACCAAGGCGAAGTCGTTCTTGGCGGAGGCCCAGGCGGCCAGACCCTCCAGCGCCGCGGTGGACTGCGGACGGATCTCCAGCAGTCGCTCGGCGTACTCGCGGACCATCTCGTAGTCCTTGTTGGCCATGCCGACGGCGATCAGGTTGGTGAGGGATTCCTCCGACTCGGCGTTCCGCTTGAGGATGCTCTTGTAGAGCGCGGCGGCCTGGTCGAGCTGCCGCTCCATCTGCAACGCCACGGCCTTGCCGAACAGCGCGGTCTCGTCCTCGGGCGCCTGCTCGAGGCAGCGCTCAAAGGAACCCAGAGCCAGCTTGGGCGCGTTCAGGTGCAACTGACAGATGCCCAGACCCAGGCGCGCTTCCACCCGGATGGGGTCGATTTCGGCCGCCTTCTGGAACTTCTCGGAGGCTTCCTGCCAGTGGCCCAGCCGCTCCAGACACACCGCCAGGTTGAACCAACCGGTGGGATGCTGGGGCTCCAGTTGCAGTAAGTCGCGGTAACTGCCGGAGGCCCCCTCGAAGTGCCCCAGCTCAAACTGGATGTGTCCCATGGCGGAGAAGATCTCGGAGGACTTCTCGCCCTTGGCCACGGCCCGCTCCAACTCCTTGAGGGCCTCGCCGGGCTTCCCGTCCAGGTGCAGGGATACCGCCCGGGCCAGGTAGCGGGAAGGCTTGGACTGCTCCCCGCGAGGGCTCGCCTCCACGGGCCGCAGGCTTTCGCTCCCCGCGGCCGAGGTTCTGCGTTGATTCATCATCGTCAGCTCCCGTTGTTTAAGTCTACACTATTCGGCGCTATATACGCACATAACTTGCCTACTAAGTCATCCTGGTGGGTCACCTTCACCCAGTACAGCCGCGCCCGCGCGCCAGGCTCGCTGTAGAAGCCTACCCCGCCCGAAGCGAAGCGGCTGGCGCTCCAGTAGTCCACCATCTGGCCATTGATGAAGGTTGTGAACTCGTTCTGGCTGATCCGCACCTGCACCCGGAAGGGCGCGTTGTTATGCAGCATCACGCGCAGCGGCGCCTGCGTGCGCAGGCCCGCTTTGCCGTCCACGGTTTCGAAACGCTCCAAGGCCATGACCGGCAGGGGACCCGGCTTGAGCACGGCGATCCGCATGGCGTAGTAGTTGCCGGGGTCCCGCGCGCGGACGACCCAGGCCAGGCTCTGGCGCTCGATCTCGCCCATGAACTCGACGCGGTAGTTGGCCAGGCGCACCGAGGGATTCCACAATGCCAGCGAGCCCACTTGCACGAAGCCGGCCGGATTGCGCACCCAGCCCGGCGCCCCGCCGGTCCAGAGTCGCATATCGCCTGCGAAGTCCTCGGCCAGGGAAATCGCGGCGCGCTGGCGCACCCGGTCCCGCAGCGTGGCGGCGGCGCCGGTCTGCCACAGCACGACCCCCGCCAGCACCAACACCACCAGGCTGATCAGGTGCACCAGCATGAGGCCGGGCATGCGCTTGAAGAGGCGGCCCAGACTGAAGCCGCTCTCCAGGGGCAGCGGTTCAAACCGGTGGGGTATGGGCACGCAGGGGCGCGCCTGGAGGGCCATGGACGGCTTGAGGGGCGCCACCCTGGGCTGGTTGCGGAGGGCGTGCGTCTGGTTGCGCGAAACCGGCTCGACCTCGGCGGTCCAGGGCCAGACCAAGTCGAACGAACACGCCGCTACGCCCGCGCTGGCAGGCATGCCCAGCGCGGACACCCCCGGCTTCGGCTCGGGGGGATATCGCAACCTCATCCGTACATCCTCGCCGCGGCCGTCAGGAGTGCAGGGCGTGGCCTCATGCAGGCGGCCCATCACCGTCGTGAAACTGCCCCTCGGCAAGGCGGCGGCGAGGGGCGGCCCGGCCGCGACCGAGGTTTCTATCCGCGCCGTGTGCGCCGCCGCGCAATCGCGCCCGGAGAGCTGCGCCGCCCGCGCGCGTGAAGCCCCGCCCAGGAAGCCACGCGCGGCGACGCCGTCGAACCGCGGCCACCGCATCGCCGGCCCGCGCACGCCGGCGGAAGCCTCGCGCCAACCCGCCGGCGCACAGCGAGGAGGCTCCGGCCCACCGGCCGGCCGCAGGTCCGCGGAGACCCAGCGCACCCGCGCCAAGCCCTGGCGCACGGACGGGCTGCCGGTCCTCGGGGGGGTGAGCGCCTGCCAATCCAAGGTCCGGGGCGGGCCGCACACAGCGCCC
>VFZS01000119.1 GCA_016871095.1 Acidobacteriota bacterium | reverse complement strand
GCCCGGCAGGCTCTGCGCGCCGCGTTGCGCCTGGAAGAAGGCTGGGGCGCCGCGACCAGCCTTCACCCTCGCCTGCTCGAGGCCACCGGGGCCGCCTCGGCCAACGAAGTGCTGCACCAGTTCTACACCGCGGAGTGGCCCCGCCACCGCGTCGCCACGCTGGCCCCGCTAGTGGACGAGGCTGCGCGGGCCGGCGACCCCGCCGCGTCAGTGATCCTCGCCAACGCCGCCGAGCAGCTCGCCACGCTGGCCTCGATGGTGCGGCGGCAGCTCTTCGCGGAGGGCGAGCCGGCGCGGGTGGCATATATAGGCGGCGTGTTCCGCAGCCAGATGCTGCTCCAGCGGTTCCGCACGCTGGTTGAGATGGAGCCGGGCAACGCGTGCGGGCCTCCGGTCTACGGGCCGGCGGCGGGGGCGTTGCTGGAGGCCTACGGGGCGGCTGGACTAGCGCCCGAGATGAAGGATTTGCCGGAGTTCAAGACATGAAACGACTTGGTCTGTGGTTGGTGGCTTGCTGCGTGTGGGGCGCGGAACCGGATTGGGCGACGCTGGAGCGCCGGGCACTCGAGCTGCTCCAGCAGTACGTGGCCATCGAATCGGTGAACCCGCCCGCGGACACGCGCGCGACGGCGGCGTTCCTCAAGGCCGAGCTGGACAAGCACGCCATCCCCACGCGCCTTCATCCCAGCGGCCCCACCGGGCAAACCAACCTCACGGCCCGCGTGAAGGGCAGATACAGCAGCAAGAAGCCCCTGCTGCTGCTCAACCACATGGACGTGGTGCCGGTGGACCGCAAGGCCTGGAAGACCGATCCCTTCCGTCCGGTGGTGCGCGACGGCCACCTGTTGGGGCGCGGGGCGCTGGACATGAAGAGCATCGGCATACAGCACCTGATGGCGCTGATCGCCCTGCGGAAAACCGGCACCGTGCCCGCCCGCGACATCGTCATGCTCTCGACCGCCGACGAAGAGACGGGCGGCGATCTTGGCATTCGCTGGATGATGGAGAAGCACTACCGCGACATCGACGCCGAGTACGTGCTGGACGAGGGCGGCTTCGGCACGCGCGAGATCCTGGCCGCCGGCAAGCTGGTCTTCGGCATTATGGTGGCCGAGAAGCAGACCCTGTGGGTGCGGCTGCGCGCCACCGGCACGGCCGGGCACGGCTCGCAGCCCATGCCGGACAACGCCAATATGGTCCTGCTGGCGGCCCTGCGGCGGGCCATGGAGCTGCCGCCCGCCAAGCCGCATCCGCTGGTGGCGGAGATGACCCGCGCCATGGGCGCGCCGCTGGCCAAGAACCGGTACACGCTGGCCATTCAGGGCAACACCGTGTCGTTGACCTCGCTGCGCTCGGGCGTGGGCAATCCGGTCAAGGTGAATGTGATCCCCTCGGCTGCCGAGGCCACCCTGGACTGCCGCCTGCTGCCCGGCGAGGATGTTAAGCAGTTTCTGGAGGCGATGAGGGCGCGGATCAACGACCCGCGGGTGACGCTCGAGGTGGTCAACACGCCCGAGGACGCGGGGGTCAGCAGCAGCCGCACGCCGCTGTTCGACGCGCTGCGCCGGGCCTTGGTGAAACATCATCCCGGCGCCGTGGTGACCCCCATGCTGGTGCCTCACGGCACGGACTCCGGTAACCTGCGGCGCCGCGGCGTGATCGCCTATGGCTTCACCCCCATGGTGCTCGACCTGGCCACCAACAACTCGGCCCACAGCGACGCCGAAGCCGTGCCGGTGGCCGAGTTCCTCAAGGGCGTGCGCATACTGTTCGACGTGCTACGATCAGAGTTTTGAAGGCGGGGACAGCCCGCATGTTTCCTGCGCGTTTCCCAATGGGGGGAACATGCGGGCTGTCCCCACCGTTTGAGAGGAGCTTATGGCCAAACTGTCGATCCGCGATCTGGACCTCAAGGGAAAACGCGTTTTCATGCGCGTGGATTTCAACGTGCCGCTGGCCTCGGGCGGGCAGGAGATCACCTCCGACAAGCGCATCAAGGCCTCGCTGCCCTCCATCAAGTACGCCCTCGAACAGGGAGCGCAAGTAGTGCTCTCCAGCCACCTGGGCCGCCCCAAGGGCAAGCCCAACCCCGAGATGAGCCTGAAGCCCGTGGCCAGGCGCCTGGAGGAGCTGCTGGGCCAGCCCGTGGTGATGGCGCCCGACTGTATCGGCCCCGAGGTGGACGCCCTGAAGCAGGGGCCCGCGAAGGTCATCCTGCTCGAAAACGTCCGCTACCACCCGCAGGAGGAGAAGAACGACGCCGAGTTCGCGCGGCAGCTCGCGGCCGGCTGCGATCTCTACGTCAACGACGCCTTCGGCTCGGCGCACCGGGCCCACGCCTCGACCGTGGGCGTCATCCAGCACCTGCCGCAGGCCGCGGCCGGGCTGCTCATGCAGAAGGAGCTCGAGTACCTCTTCAAAGTCACTCAGGACCCGCCCCGCCCCTGCCTGGGCCTGCTAGGCGGCGCTAAGGTCTCCGACAAGATCGAGGTCATCGAGAACCTGCTCAAGATCGTGGACAAACTGCTGATCGGCGGCGCCATGGCTTACACCTTCTTCAAGTCGCAAGGGCGGCCGGTGGGCAAGTCACTGGTTGAGGAAGACAAGGTGGAGTTGGCCGCGCGCGTCCTCGAGCAGGCCGGCGGCAAGCTCGTGCTGCCCGTGGACACGGTAGTGGTGGCCGAGATCAAGGGCGGTGTGGACTACCAGGAAGTGACCACCATCCCCGAGGACCTGATGGGCGTGGACATAGGCCCCCAGACCATCGAGCTGTTCACCCGGGAGATCGCCCAGGCCAAGAGCATCATCTGGAACGGCCCCATGGGAGTCTTTGAGGTCCCGCCCTTCGACCGCGGCACGGTGGCCGTGGCCAAGGCGGTGGCGGCCTCCGGCGCGATGTCGGTGGTGGGCGGCGGCGATTCCGAGAAGGCCGTCAAGGCCGCCGGAGTGGCCGACAAGATCTCGCACATCTCCACCGGCGGCGGCGCTTCACTGGAGTTCCTGAGCGGGCTGCTGCTCCCCGGCGTAGCGGCGCTGACGGAGAAGTAGCCTCAGGACTGGTGGTGGCGGGCTGGTGGTTTTCCGCCACCAGCCACCGCTGCCTTCCCCACTGTGGTAAATTCCCCTCCATGAAGCATATCGTCCTTGTGCTGACCGGTCTGTCCTTCTGCGCGCAGGCCCAGATCTTCACCTTTTCGCCCGAGCAGATGAGAAAGTACACCGCCAAGAACCCTTACGAGCGCTTCGAGGACGGGCGCCCCAAGGTGCCTGACGCCCTGCTCCAGAAGTTCCACCGGCTGTCCTCCGAGGAGGTCTGGGGGGTGCTCACCTCACGCCAGTACCGCAACCAGTGGGAGGGCGGCTGGCAGATCCTGCACCCGGAAAAGAGGCTCGTGGGCCGCGCCGTGACGGCGACCTTCATGCCCGTCCGCCCCGACGTAGTGGAGGTGATGAACGCCGAGGCCAAGGAGCTGGGCTTCACCGGAAGCCAGAACCAGCGGGTCATTGACCGCCTCCAGGAGGGCGACGTCATCGTCGTGGACCTGTTCGGCAAGATCGAAGGCGGCACTTTCGTGGGCGACAACCTGGCCACCTACGTCGCCGCCGTCACCAAGGCCGGGGCGGTGATCGACGGCGCCATACGCGACCTACAGGGCATCTTCCCCATCGACATGGGGTTGTACTTCCGGGGCGCCCACCCCACCGCCATCCAGGACGTCATGCTGGTGGGCTACAACATTCCGGTCCGTATCGGAAAGGTTACAGTAATGCCAGGAGATGTGGTCTTCGGGGACCGCGAAGGGGTGACGTTCTGCCCGCCCCACCTGGTTGAAGAAGTCCTGAAAAGGGCCGAAGAGACACATATCCACGATGAGTGGACGCAAGAGAAGTTGAAGTCGGGAAAGTATAAGTCGAGCGAAATCTATGGCAGCCCACGGGATCCGGCCCTCAAGAAGGAGTACCAGGAGTACCGCGACAAGCGGCTAGGCAAGAAGCCATAGGGCTGGCGCGCGGGCAGCGCCGGGATTGGCAACCCGATTGCTTCTCTGGAGGTTGCCATGTCTCAGCAGTCAGAGCCTCTGGCCTTGCAGCTTTACCGGCGCTTCCGGAGCGGGAAGAGCGTCGAGCAGTTGGCGGCGGAAACCGCGATCCCGATCGATCGCGTCCGCTTGAGGGTTCAGGCCGGCGCGGCCTTCTGGCAGCGTTGCGCCCAGTCTGATCCGATGGCGGAATGCAACTTCAGCCTGGTTTCCCTGTGCCAGCAGCTTGGCGAGGCGGCATAGAAATGCCCCTGCCCTACCCCTCGCCGGCTATGCCGCTCTGGGGGTGCGCAAGCGCCCGCCCAGCATGGGGATAGCAGCGTCCAGCACGTCCTCGATCCTCTCGACCAGAACGAATTCCGTCTCGGCGCGCACCTCTTCCGGCAGATCCCGAAGATCCTTTTCGTTGGTCTTGGGCATGATAACCCGCCGTATGCCCGCCCGCCGCGCCGCCAGGACCTTTTCTTTCAGCCCGCCGATGGGCAGCACCAGGCCGGTGAGCGTGATCTCGCCGGTCATGGCCGTGTCGTTGCGCGCCGGACTGTGCATGTAGAGTGACGCCAGGGCCGTGGCCATGGTGATTCCGGCCGAAGGTCCGTCCTTGGGGATGGCGCCCGCCGGCACGTGCACGTGTATGCCGGAGTCCTTGAAGACCTCCTTGTCGATGCCCAGCCGCTCCGCGTTCGCCCAGACGTAACTGCGAGCCGCCTTGGCGGATTCCTGCATGACCTCCTTCACCTGCCCGGTGATAGTGAGGTCTTTGCCGCCTGGCAATAGCGTGGCTTCGACGTAGAGCACTTCCCCGCCCGTCTCGGTCCAGGCCAGGCCGGTGGCCACGCCCGGAGGCATGTCCTTGCGCATCTCCTCGGGCGCCGGCGTGGGCGGGCCCAGCAGCTCCAGCAGGTCTTCGGAGCGGATGGTCAGCGCCTCGGTGTTCCCCTCGGCGTGACGCAGGGCGATCTTGCGCGCCACCCGGCCGATGCCACGCTCAAGCTGCCGCAGCCCCGCCTCGCGGGTGTAGCCGGTGATAATCCCCCGCAGCCCGTCCTCGCCGAGCACGCACTGCTCCGCGGTGAGGCCGGCCTGCCGTAGCTGCCGCGGCACCAGGTAGCGCCTGGCGATCTCGAGCTTCTCCTCCTCGCTGTAGCCGGCCAGCCGCAGCATTTCCATGCGGTCCAGCAGGGGCCGCGGCACCGTGTCCAGGGTGTTGCCGGTGGTGATGAAGAACACCTTGGAGAGGTCGAAGGGCAGGTCCAGGTAGTTGTCGCGGAAGCTCTTGTTCTGCTCCGGATCCAGGATCTCCAGCAGCGCCGCGGCGGGATCCCCGCGGAAATCACGGCCCAGCTTGTCCACCTCGTCCAGCATGATCAGCGGGTTCATCGAGCCGGCGCGGCGGATGGCCTGCACGATGCGTCCGGGCATCGCCCCGATGTAGGTACGCCGGTGACCGCGCAGCTCCGCCTCGTCGTGCATCCCGCCCAGGCTCATGCGCTCGAACTTGCGGCCCAGAGCGCGCGCGATGGACTGCCCCAGCGAGGTCTTGCCCACCCCGGGCGGGCCGAAGAAGCACAGGATGGGCGCCTTGGCCCCGGGATTCAGCTTGAGCACGCCCAGGTGCTCGAGGATGCGCTCCTTGACTTCCTTCAGGTTGAAGTGGTCCTCGTCCAGGATCTGCCGCGCCCGCGCGATCTCCAGATGGTCTTCGGTGTAGGTATTCCAGGGCAGCTCCACGACGAAGTCCAGGTAGGTGCGTATGACCTGGTGGTCGGGCGCACCGGGGGGCAGCCGCTCGAGGCGGGAAAGCTCGCGCTCGGCTTCCTTGCGCACCTCCTCGGGCAGCTCCAGCTTGTCCAGCCGCTCGCGCAGCAGTTGCACTTCGGCCTGCTGCGGGTCCTTCTCCCCGAGCTCCTGCTGGATGGCGCGCATCTGCTGCCGCAGGACGTACTCGCGCTGCTGGCGGCTCATTTCCGACTGCGTCTCGCTGGCGATCTTGCTGCGCAGCTCCAGCACCTGGACCTCGTGCGCCATGTAGGTGTGCATCAGGCGGAGCGCTTCACCGCGGGTCTGCGCCTCCAGCAGAGCCTGCTCCTTGGCCAGCTCCAGGCTCATCATCCCGGCCAGCAGGTACACCAGCCGCAGCGGATCGTCCGCCGTCATCAGGAATTGCCCCAGCTCCGCGGGCGCCTGGGGCTGCGCCAGCGACAGCGCCTTGCCCGCCAGGTCCACCACGGCGCGATGGAGCGCCTCGACCTCGGCGCTACGTTCCTCCGGCAGCGGCCAGGGTCGCACCCGGGCCTGCAAGAACGGCTCGGACTGCTCCAGCTTGAGCAGTACTACCCGCTCGACGCCGAGCACGATCAGCTCCAGCCGGCTCTCGTCGGGACGCGCCATCTTCTTGATCACCGCCCGGGCGCCCACTTCGTAAAGGTCCTCCAGGCGCGGCGTCTCGGTGGAGGCCTCCCGCTGCGCCACCACCACGATCTCCTTGCCCTCGGTGGCCAGGGCCGCCTCGACCGCCTTCACCGAAGCCGGCCGGCCCACCGCCAGCGGCATCAGCAGATGCGGAAACAGCACGCTGTTCTTCAGCGGCAGCACGGGCAGTATCTGGACGCTCTCGTTCTCGCTCATGGCGCCTCCTCTTCCGGCTCCAGGCGCACCGTCAGGATGCCGTTGCGATAATCCAGGCGAGTCCGCGGATGAGGCACGTCGCAGGGCAACTGCACCGTGCGCTCGAAGCGGTTGTAGGCGATCTCCATCGAATAGTGCCAGTAGCCTTCCTCCAGCACCCAGTCGCGCCGCACACCCCGCACCGTCACCCGGCAGCCCTCCACCAGCACCTCGACGTCCTCCAGCCGCACGCCGGCCAGGTCGAACTTCAGCAGCCAGCCGCGGCGCGAACGGTAGATGTCCAGCGGCGGCTGCCAGCAGGTGGCCTCCGCGGCGCCCGAGCCGGCAAACAGGATCACCGGCAGTTGCTTGGGTTTTTCCGGCATCGAAGGCCTCTCTCCTCGCCTGGCTGTCTCCTCAGCCCGGAGCGTCCTCTTTCATTATGACGCTCCCGTTCACCCCTGGGCCGAGAAGGTCAGCCTAGTGGCCTCCGCATCGAAACCCACTTCCACGCGCTGGCCGTCGCGCACCTTGCCCTCCAGCACCAGGCGCGCCAGCGGGGTCTCGATCTCCCTCTGGATGGCGCGCTTGAGAGGCCGCGCGCCGTAAACCGGCTCGTAGCCGGCCCTCACCAGGTGAGCACGCGCCCCGTCTTGCAGCTCGACTTGGATGTGCCGGTCCCGCAGCCGTCCGCGTAGCCCCTCCAGTTGGATGTCCACGATGCGGGCCAGATGTTCCTCGTTGAGCGAGTGGAACACGATGATCTCGTCGATGCGGTTCAAAAACTCCGGCCGGAAGTGCCGCCGCATCTCCTCGAGCACCGCCTCCTTCATGGCCTCGTAGTCTCGGCCCTCGAAGGCCCCGCGGTAGTCCAGGATGCGGTGGCTGCCCACGTTCGAGGTCATGATCACGATGCTGTTCTTGAAATCGACGGTGCGGCCCTGCCCGTCGGTCAGGCGGCCCTCGTCCAGGATTTGCAGCAGCACGTTGAAGGCGTCATGATGGGCCTTCTCGATCTCGTCGAACAGGATCACCGAGTAGGGGCGCCGGCGCACCGCCTCGGTGAGCTGCCCGCCTTCCTCGTAGCCGACGTAGCCTGGAGGCGCGCCGATCAGCCGCGCCACGGTGTGTCGCTCCTGATACTCCGACATGTCGATGCGGACCATGGCCCGCTCGTCGTCGAACAGCGACTCGGCCAAAGCCCGCGCCAGCTCGGTCTTGCCCACCCCGGTAGGCCCCAGGAAAATGAAGCTGCCGATGGGCCGGTTGGGATCCTTCAGGCCCGAGCGGGCGCGGATCACCGCCTCGGCCACCGCCTGCACGGCCTCGTCCTGCCCCACCACCCGCCTGTGCAGCTCGGCGTCCAGGTGCAGCAGCTTCTTCATCTCGCCTTCCAGCAGCCGCGCCACCGGAATGCCGGTCCAGCGGGCCACCACTTCGGCGATGTCCTCCTCGTCCACCTCTTCCTTGATCAGCCGGGCCGCACTGTGCTTCTGGCTCAGCTCATCCTCCGCGGAGGCCAGCTCCCGCTCCAGGCCGGTCAGCTTGCCGTACTTCAGCTCGGCGGCGCGGTTCAGGTCGTACTGCCGCTCGGCCTGCTCGATCTCCAGCTTCACCTGCTCGATCTGCTCGCGCAGCTCCCGCAGCCGGGCCACGGCCTGTTTCTCTCCCTGCCACTGGGCCTGTAGGGCGTCGGCCTCGCCCTTCAGGTTGGCCAGCTCCTTTTCGATCCGGGCCAGCCGCTCGAGGGAGGCCGCGTCAGTCTCCTTGCGCAGCGCCTCGCGCTCGATCTCCAGTTGCATGATGCGCCGCAGCCGTTCGTCCAGCTCGGTGGGCATCGAGTCCATCTCGGTGCGCAGCTTGGCGGCGGCCTCGTCCATCAGGTCGATGGCTTTGTCCGGCAGGAAGCGGTCGCTGATGTAGCGGTTCGAGAGCACCGCCGCCGAGACCAGTGCGGCGTCCTTGATGCGCACCCCGTGGTGCACCTCGTAACGCTCGCGCAAGCCCCGCAGGATGGAGATGGTGTCCTCCACCGAGGGCTGGTCCACCAGCACGGGCTGGAAGCGCCGCTCCAGCGCGGCGTCCTTCTCGACGTGCTTGCGGTACTCGTCCAGCGTGGTGGCCCCGATGCAGTGCAGCTCCCCGCGCGCCAGCATGGGCTTCAGCAGGTTGCCCGCGTCCATGGCGCCTTCGGCCTTGCCCGCCCCCACCACGGTGTGCAGCTCGTCGATGAACAGAATGATCTCGCCGTTGGAGGCCTGCACCTCCTTGAGCACCGCCTTCAAACGCTCCTCGAACTCGCCGCGGTACTTGGCCCCCGCGATCAGCGCGCCCATATCCAGCACCACCACGCGCTTGTTCTTGAGGCCCTCTGGCACGTCGCCTCGCACGATGCGCCCCGCCAAGCCCTCGACGATGGCCGTCTTGCCCACGCCTGGATCGCCGATCAGGACCGGGTTGTTCTTGGTGCGCCGCGACAGCACCTGGATGACCCGGCGGATCTCGTCATCGCGGCCTATCACCGGGTCGAGCTTGCCCTGGGCGGCCAGCCTGGTGAGGTCGCGCCCGTAGCGCTCCAGCGCCTGGTAAGTGGCCTCGGGGGTCGCCGAGGTGACACGCTGGGCGCCCCGCACCTCCTGGAGCGCCCGCATCAGCCGCTCGCGGGTCACTTGGAATTCCTTCAACAGGCGGCCCGCCGCGCCTCCGTCCTCGGTCATCACCAGCAGCAGGTGCTCGATGGAAACGTAGTCGTCCTTGAGCCGCCGGGCCTCGTCTTCAGCCTGGGTGAGCAGGCGGTTCAGCCGCCCGGTGATGTACACCTGGTCCAGAGCGCCGGTGGTACTCGATACCTTGGGAAGCCGCTCCAGTTCCTGGACGAGGCGCCGGTAGAGGCCCTCCAGGTTGACTTCGGCCTTGGTGAGAATGGCGGTGGCCAGGCCGCCGTCCTGGTCCAGCAGGGCTGCCAGGAGGTGCTCGACATCCAACTGCTGCTGTCCGAGGCGGGTGGCAATGGACTGGGCCGAGCGAAGAGCCTCCTGAGCCTTTTCGGTGAAACGGTTGAAGTCCATGGGGGCCTCGTCACGATCTTAGCATAGTATTGTCAACTATGCTTAGTGTAGCAGTGTAGGAGCCCCGCGTCAACCGCCCAGATTACTCCTTCGCCCCCTAAGGCGCGAGCATGCCGCCGTTCACCTCGATGGTCTGCGCGTGCACGTAGCGGGCCGCCTCCGAACACAAGAACACGATCACGTCGGCCACATCCTCGTTGGTGGCCAGCCGCCCGGCGGGGGTCTGCGCCACCACCGAGTCCAGGATGTGGCGGTTGGAGAACTGCTGGTGGAAGTAGTTGTCCACCGTTCCCGGACTCACCCCGTTGACCCGTATCCCGTGCGGGGCCAGTTCCCGCGCCCACCCCTTGGTGATGGTCATGACGGCGGCCTTGGCGGCCGCGTACACCGACGCTCCGGGGCCGCCCCCGTTGCGTGCGGCGATTGAGCTGATGTTTACGATGATGCCGCTCCGCTTGCGCATCATCGCGGGCGCCACCGCCCGGGTGATGGCCCAGGCGCTCTTGAAGTTGAGGTTCATCACCCGGTCGAAGAGGTCTTCGGAGCCTTCCAGCAGGCGCGCGCGCTGGACCAGGGAGCCGGCGTTGTTGATAAGGATATCCACCTCGGGCGCCGCCGCCGCCAGCTCGGACAGGAAGGAGCGTATGCCCTCCGCCTCACCCAAGTCGCCGCCCAGGGCCTCGGCCTGGGCGCCCGCCGCGCGCACCTCCGCCAGAGTGGCCTCGGCGCCTTCCCGGAAGCGGTTGTAGTGCACCACGATGCGGCCGGCTCCGGCGCGCGCCAGGGCGATGGCCGCGGCCGCGCCGATGCCCCGCGAGGCGCCCGTCACCAGCGCCGTCTTGCCCGTGAATTCGTTCGGCAACTGACTCCTCCCGATACACTCGCGCACTCCAGTAGCACCAGCTTCAGCTTGTGGAGGGGACAAGCTGAAGCTTATCCTACCTGGCGTCAAAGCCCGCCGCGTG
>VFZS01000118.1 GCA_016871095.1 Acidobacteriota bacterium | reverse complement strand
CCCTTGAGAACGTCCGCCAGTGAATAGCGCAGGGCGGTGGGGCAGCCGTGGGGGCAGCTCATGGAACGGCGGGCGTTATGTACGCGCCTGGGTTGACCCATGTACATCTCAAGATGTACGCTTGAAACATGAAGCTCACCGCTACGGAATTCCGCAAGAGCCTGTTCCCATTGCTGGGCCGGGCCCTTCGAGGCGAGACCGTCGAGGTGGTTTACAGGGGCTCCGTCCTAAGGCTGGTCCCCAGCCAGTCGGGGTCCAAGCTCGCGCGCGCCAAACGCCAGAGCGCGTTGCTGTGTGACCCTGACTCCATCATCCACACCGATGAGAGGCTGATGGCGGAAATGGAGTCGGAGTGGCGCAAGGATTGGAGTCAGATGTGAGCGCCTATCTGGACACGCATGTCGCCGTCTGGCTCCACGATGGACTCGTCGCCCGCCTTTCGGCAGAAGCCAAAAGGCAAATCGAAGGGAACGATCTCCTGATCTCTCCGATGGTGCTGCTGGAGTTTCAATACCTATATGAGCGCAGGCGGCTGGGCGTCGAACCGATTCCGTTGTACAGCTACTTGAAGACCACCTTCGGAGTCGATCTTTGCAGTTTCCCGTTTCCCGCGGTCGCCGTGGAGGCCTTGTCTGTGGGTTGGACCAACGACCCGTTTGACCGCATCATCGTGGGCCATGCGAAAGCCAACCGCGAAGCCATCCTGATCACCGCCGACACGCTGATCCGCCAGAACTACCCGGCGGCCGTCTGGTAGTCGTCGCATCGCCGGCCGCGCGGCCACCGGGTAACCGGAGTCCGCGAGACGGCCCCCTACAGCCGGTGGAAACCCTTGAGGATAGCGCGGAGGGAGTAGCGCAGGGCGGTGGGGCGGCCGTGGGGGCAGCTCATGGGGCAGTCGGTGGCGGCCAGGGCGCCCAGGAGCCAGGTTATGCGCTGCGCATCCAGCGGCATGTTGACCTTGATGGAGGCGCGGCAGGCGATGGAGGCGGCCACGGCGCGCCGCACGTCGTCGAGGGAGGCTCCGCGCAGCTCGCGCTCGGCCACTTCGAGGATCTCGAACAGCAGCTTCTCGATGTCGGCGGGCCCCACGCCCGCCGGGGCCGCCTTCACCGCCAGCGAGCGACCGCCGTAAGCCTCGGCCTCAAAGCCGCTGGCCTCGAGTTCCCCGGCGATGCGCTGGTACTCGGCCTCCTGCGCCGGAGTGAGCTGGAGGATGAGCGGCATCAGCAGCGGCTGACGCTCGACGCGCCCCGCCGCCCGCTCCTTCAGGATCTTCTCGAACAGCACGCGCTCGTGGGCCACGTGCTGGTCGATGATCCACAACCCGTCGCGGCCCGCGGCCACGATGAAACTCTCGTGGATCTGCCCCAGCGGGCGCAGGTCCGCCAACTCCGCCATGCTGGCGGCGGGTTCGGGGACAGCGTCGAAGGGGAAAGCGCCGTGCGTGTCGGGCACGGGGATCCGCAGCGGCGGCGGCTGCGGGCGCGGCGGCTCGGACACGCTCAGGGGCGGACCACCGAAATCCAGGCGTGGAGCGGGCCCCCGCGTCGGGTGCAGGACCAGCTCCGGCAGCACCGCCGTGGGAGGCGTCTCCGGCAGCGCCCGCACCCAGGCCTCGGCCTGGAGCCGCTGGGAGAACTCCGAATAGGGCAGCTCGGCGGCCGGCTGCGCCTGGGCCGGCTGGGGCAGGGCCGAGACCGGACGGGACTCGACCAGCGCCTCGCGGATGGCGTCCCGCACGAAATCGTGCACGAAGGACTGCCGCCGGAAGCGCACCTCGGTCTTCGAGGGATGGACGTTGACGTCCACCTCCTCGTGGCCGCAGCCGAGGAACAGCAGTGCGAAGGGAAACGCTCCCGCGGGAATCAGGTTGTAATAGGCGGCCGAGAGGGCGCGCAGCAGCACCCGGTCGCGGATCAGCCGGCGGTTGACGAACAGGAAGATCGAGTTGCGGTTGGACTTCTGGACCTGGGGCCGCGAGACGAAACCGCGCAGCCGGTAGAGCGGCGCCGCCTGATCCTCTCCGAGCTTCTCTTCCAGGCGGCGCTCGCGCGTTCCCAGGTCGATCAGCTCCTCCGTCACGCGGCTGCCGAAAACCTGGTAGACCCGGTCCCGCAACCGCTCGACCGGCGTGACGCTGAGCAGCTCCTTGCCCTCGCTGGCCAGCCAGAAGCTCTTGTCGGGATGGGCCAGGCTGTAGTGCGTCACCAGCGAGGCGATGTGCGCCAACTCGGTCTGGTCGGAGCGCAGGAATTTCCGGCGGGCGGGCACGTTGTAGAAGAGGTCCCGCACGGTGACCTGAGTGCCCACGGCCAGCGCGGACTCCTCGGCGCGCTGCATGCGGCCGCCGGCCACCTCGAGGCGCATGCCGGTGTGCTCATCCGCGGCGCGGGTCTCGAGCGCCAGGCGGGCCACCGAGGCGATCGAGGGCAGGGCCTCCCCGCGGAAGCCCAGGGTGGCGATCGAGAGCAGGTCCGTGGCGCTGGAGAGCTTGCTGGTGGAATGCCGCTCGAAGGCCAGCATGGCATCGTCACGCAGCATGCCGTGGCCGTTATCGGAGACCCGGATCAGCCGCCGTCCTCCGCCCGCCACTTCGATGCGGAGCTCGGTGGCGCCCGCATCCAGCGAGTTCTCCAGGAGTTCCTTGACCACCGAGGCGGGGCGCTCGACGACTTCTCCGGCCGCGATCTTATTGGCGACTTCGTCGGAGAGTATGCGGATGCGGCCCATGGGTGGCCTGTAGCTTGTGGCTCGCAGCTTGTAGCTTGTGGCCTGTAGAAGGGCCGCGAGCCCCGTCTACAAGTTACATGCTACAGGCTACTAGCCGTTATTGTACAATCACGCCGCGCTCGTCCAGCAGTTGGCCGGTCACCCGCAGCAGGGTGAGCAGGTTGCGGCGGTAGCTGATGGAGTTCCGCACCAGCTCGGACTGGGCCTGCGCCAGCTCGGTCTGGGCCTGCAAGACGAAGTACATGATGGTGACGCCCAGATCGTAACGTTTCTGCTCGGCCTCGACCTGCTTCTGGGCGAAGTCCAGAGCCACCCGCGCCAGTTGGACGCCGGCCTTGGCGGCCTCGACCTGGTTGATGGCGTTCAGCACGTCCAGGCGGATCTGCTGCTCGAGGTTGCGGGCGCGCAGGCTGTCGATCTTCTTGCGCACCAGGGCGTCGGCCAGGTCGGCGTTGCGGGCGCGGTCGCGCAGCGGCAGCCGCAAGGTCAGGGTGAAGGCGTAGGTGGGCAGGGTGAAGCCGAACAACTGGTCCATGGCGTCTCCGATGCCGCCCGGGACCACCCGTACCAGTTGGGACTGCCCGAAGACGTTGGAGCGCTCATAGAACGTCCCGCCCCGGCCTTGGGCGCTGTAGTTGCCGGCCAGCGAGAGATCGGGCCGCAGGTTGTTGGTGGCCTGCTTGATTTGCAGCTCGTCCACATCCAGGGTCTGAAGCTGGGCCCGCAGGTCCGGCCGCGTGGCCAGGGCGCTTTCGACCAGCGCTTCCTGTTCGAAGGGCCGGGCATCGAACATGGGCGACACCGTCTCGGTGAGCACGATGGGGAGCTTGCGGATCTCGGGGTGCAGGTCCGCGCCCATCTGCCGCCGCAGAGCGTCCTCGCGCTGGGCCAGTTGGAACTGGAGGCGCGAGACCGCGATTTCCGCGTTGGCGTACTGCTGCTGGGGCCGGTAGATCTCGAGGGGAGAGATGGCGCCCAACTCCAGCTCACGCTGGGAGCGTTTGAGGGACACATCGCTCAGCTTCAAGTAGTCCTGCTGCACCTTGAGGTTCTCGCGGGCGTCCACCACGTCCCAGTAGGCCGTTTCGGCGGCTGCGATCAGCCGCATCAACTGGTCCCGCAGGTCGTACTCGGAGCGGCGCAACTGGCTGCGCGCGACCATGATGGGCAGCCGGGCTATGGACGCCCCGCGGTTGCGCAGCAGCGGCTGGGTGAAGCCGAACTGCATGGTGGCGGCCAGCGCGGGGTTGAAGGTGCGGAAGGTGTCGTTGGAGGAATCCTTGGTCCCGTTGAGGTTGACGTTGAACTGGGTGCCGCTGTCCAGGGTCTGCTGGTAACCGGTGTTCAGCCGCTGGCTGAGGCTGCTCAGCAGGGTGGCGCCCTGGAGCACGCTGGTGGAGGCGGCCTTCTGCCGCTGAGCGTTGAAGCTGCTGGTGAAGGTCGGGTCAAAGACCCCGAAGGCCCGCATGATAGCGTTGCGCGGGGCCTCCAGGTTGAGCCGCTGGATGGCGATGTCGGTGTTGTTGGCCAGCACCAGCTCCAGGTAGGACCGCAGCGACAACTCCAGCGCGCCGTTCACCCGGAAGTCCTCGAAGCGCACCGGGGGCTGGAGCTCGACCCGCGCGTCGGGGGTCGTAAAATGGGTGCGGAAGTAGGCCGCCTTGGGGAACGCCGGCGCTTCCTGCGCCAGCAGAGAAGAAGCACCAACAAACCCTGCGATGAGAGCGTTCACGCGCATATTGAATTCCCGTTACTCGTAGCGGATGGCCTCGATGGGATCCAGCTTGGCCGCCTGCACCGCCGGGTAGATCCCGAACAGCAGCCCGATGCCCACCGAGACGCCGAAGGCCACCCCGATCGAACCGAAGGTCACCACCGTGGACCAGCCCGCCGCCGCGCCGATCACCCGCGACAGCGTGAATCCAAAGCCGATGCCGATCAGCCCGCCCACGATCGAGATCAGCACCGCTTCGGTCAGGAACTGGCGGATGATGTCCGCCTGGCGGGCCCCGATGGCCCGCCGGATGCCGATCTCGCGCGTGCGCTCCAGCACCGTGGCCAGCATGATGTTCATGATGCCGATGCCGCCCACCAGCAGCGAGATGCCGGCGATGCAGATCATCACCACGCTGAAGATGAACTGGGTGCGCCGCCGCTGCTCCAGCAAATCGGCCGGCACCACCACGTTGAAGTCGCCGGCGTCCTTGTGCGTGGCGTTCAGGATGGCCCGCACCACGTTGGCGGTCTCGATGGAGTCGGTGCCCGAGGTGACCCGGATGTAGATGCCGTCGATTTCGTCCTTCAAGTAGCTGTTGGTGTCCTCGAAGCGCCGCATCACCGTGTTCAGGGGCGCCACCACCATGTTGTTGCGGTTGATGGCCTCCATGCCCTCGATCTCGGCGTCCGAGCTGGCCTGCGCCGCCAGCACCCCCACCACCTGGAGCCAGATGTCATTGATTTTGACGTACCTGCCCACCGCGTCGTCGTAGCCCAGCAGGTTCACCTTGGCCGACTCGCCCAGCACACATACCGGGGCGGAGGTCTCGTGGTCCGCGTCGTTGAAGAACCGCCCCGCCACCATCTTCAGGTTGTTGATGTGCGAGAAGTTGGGGAGCACGCCGATCAGCACGGGCAGCTCCTGGGTGGTCTTGGGCAGCACTTTGGTGGGCTTGAAGCGCTTGCGCGGAGTCAGGGCCTCCAGGCCCGGCACGTTCTCCTGGATGGCGCGGAAGTCGCGGAAGGTCATACCGGGCGAAATGGCCCGGCGGGCCTGCAACTCGTTGCGGTCCACCGCCTCCTTGGCTTCCACGATGATGTTGTTGACCCCCAGCAGGTCGATGAAACTCATCATCTCCTTCTGCGCGCCCGCGGTGATCGACAGCATGGCCACCACCGCGCCCACGCCGAAGATCATGCCCAGCATGGTGAGCAGGCTGCGCAGCTTGTGCACCAGGAGGCTGGACAGCCCCATGTACAACTCGGGCAGATACCCGGACAGCGGATTCGCCATGCTACCTGCCTCCCCGGGAGCCGCCGCCGGCCGGAATGCTGGGGCCGCCGCCCGCCGGCTTCTGTTCCTGCTTCTTGTCGCTCTTCCGGGCCGTGGGATCGGACAGGGCCACTACCTCGCCGGCCTGGAGACCCTCGGCGATGACCATGGTGGACTCGCTGCGCTTCAGCGGCCTTACCTGCCGCAACTCGAAGGTGTCCTCCTTCATGACGTAGACCACCGGCTTGCCGTCCTTCTCGAAGACCGCCTGCGCGGGAACATGGATGGCGCTGGGGATCTTCTCGACAATGATCTCGACGTCGGCCAGCAGACCGGGGCGCAGCAGCACCTCCAATTGGCTCTCCTCTTCCGGAGGCGGCGGGAGCTTGGCATCCTCGAGGTCCTTTTCGGTGAATTGCTGGGGTCCGCCGAAACCGAAGGCCCTGGTCATCTGAGGCTGCTCGCCGCCCTCTCCGGGCTGGCCGCCCCGGCCCTCACGCCCGCCTTCGCCGGAGCCGCGCCGGCCTTGACGCTCTCCTTCGGTGGCAGGCCGGAGGCCTACCCTACTTTCGCCGGAGGCGGCGCGTGGGCCTTCACCGGCAGCACCGGGCTGCCCTGGAGTGCCACCCGGCCGTCCGGCGCCCGCCGGCAACTTGACGACTTCCTGGATCTTGGCGAAGATCTTCTGGCGCTCCTCCTGGCTCAGGTCGCGCATGCTGCGCCCTGCCAGTTCCTTCTCCATGACTTCGCGGAGCTTCTTCTGGTCTTCCTCAGAGAGGTTGCCCCCGAAGCGCATCATGCCGCCCGCGCGGCGGCCTTCGCCGGCCTGGCCGCCCTCGCCGCCGCCTTCAGCGCGCCGCTGGCCGCCTTCGGAGCCTTCGCCGCCAGCGCCCATGCGCATGGTCATCATCCCGCCGCCGGCGGCCCCACCCGGCATGCCGCCCGGCATCCCGCCGGGAGCGCCGCCCTGCTGCATGATCATCATGGCGCCGCCCGGCGGCCCGCCCATGCCGAACATCGAGCTAGCCATCATGCTGGGAGAGGAGGGCCGCTTGCGGTTCTGCTCAGCCGTCTCCAGCACCCGCTTGATCTGCTCGGGTTTAGCGCCCAGCCCGGTCAGCAGCTCCTTCATGTCCACCGAGAAGATCACGTCGAACTTCTTGGCCGGATCGCCCGACCAGACGTTGGCGCTGGCCGTGCCGCTGAGGCTCTTGATCTTGCCGTGAAAGACCTTGCCCGGCACGGCGTCCAGACGCATCAGCACAACCTGGCCTTCCTCCAGATTGGCGCGGTCCAGCTCGCCCACCTTGGCGGCCACTTCCAGTTCGGAAAGATCCAGCACATCGGCCACGGGAGTGCCCGGGTAGACTTGGTCGCCCTCGCGGTAGTCGGGAAGCTGCATGCCGCTGAAGAACATCCCGCCCATGGGCCGGCTCTGGCGGATGGCCACCAGGCCGCTCATGGGGGCCAGGAGCTTGACCTGCCGCAGCCGGGTCTTCTCGCGCTCCAGCTCCAGTACGGCGCGGTTGCGGCGCTCGCGCAACACCGCCAGCTCGGCCTCGGCCTGTTGCAGCCGCGACTTGATGTCGCTCTCCAGTTGCTTGAGCCGCTGACGGGCCTCGGTGAGGGTGAGCTGGTCCTTGCGCCGGTCGATCTCCGATTTCAGCTCGGCCCGCTTGACCTCCAGCTCGGCCCGGCGCACCGAGTAACGGGTGCGCAGCAACTCCACCTGGTCGCTGTTGTTGCGAATGGCCAGGTCGGCCTGCGACTTCTTGAGCTGCTCGTCGAGCTGGTCGATCTCCAGTTGCCGCTCCTCCAGCCGCGAGCGCACCTCGGCGTCGTCGAACTCCGCCACCAGGTCTTTTTCCTTGGCGAAGGCGCCCAGCGCGGCCAGCCTGGTGATCTGCACGGTGCCAAACAGGTTGGGCGCGATGAGCATGGCTGAGCGCACCGCCCGCAGCTCGCCCCGGGCGAAGGTGCGGATCACCACGTCGCCCTGGCGCACCTTGGCGGTGGGCACCTGCTGCTGGCGCTGCGGTAGTTGCTGAAGCAGGCGGTAGCCGCCGTAGGCCAGGCCCAGGACGACCAACACCAACACCACGCGAAAGATGAGCTTCTTCATGACTTACAGCTTCTTGGCACGCTTGGCCGCCTCATGGGGGTTCTCCAGCGTGACCACTTCTCCGGGCTGCAACCCGCTGAGGACCACGATGTCGTTCTCGTTGCGCCGGCCCACCTCGATGCGGCGCAGATCGAATTGCTGCCCCCTCTGCACGTAGACCGCGGGCTTGCCCAGGTGGGCGAAGCTGGCCCGGATCGGGATCAGCAGAGCGCCGGGCTCGCTCTCGATGACGATCTCGGCGGTGGCGCTCATACCCGGCCGCAGCCGCGGGTCCACGCTCTTCAAGGTGGCGTAAGCCGGGAAGGTCTTGTCCGAGGTCATCAACCCCCGGCCGAACGATACCGCGGCGATGGGGCTGATCCAGTCCAACTCGGCCTGGAACTCCTTGTCCGCCACCGCATCCACTCGCACCCGCACCTGCTGGCTGAGCTTGACCTTGCCGCGGTCCACCTCGTCCAGCTTGAGCTCGATGCGCATGCGGGACAGATCGGGGATCTCGGCGATGGCCGCGCCGGTCCAGGCCCGGTCGCCTTCCTTGAAGGGCGGCGGCATGGAGCCGAAGGAACCGCCGGCGCGGAAGTTGGGCAGGATGTTGACGATGCCGTCGTTGGGAGCGTGCAGCACCATCTTCTGGAGGTAGCCCTTGGCCCGGTCGCGGTCCCGCTCCGCCTTGTCCTTGCGCTGGTTGATGCGGAACAGGTCGGCCTGCTGGGAGACCTTGTGGGCATTGACGATGGCCTTGACCTGGCCGAGGTCTCCCTCGGCGATGCCCACGTTGATGCGGTTCTTGGCGCCTTCTATCTCCGAGAGGATCTCGGCCTTGCTGGCCTCCAGCTTGGCCCGCTCCAGGTCGTACTGGGCCTGCATCACATTCATGGCGTCCATCTCGTCGATGATGCGATGCGAGGCTTTGGTCTGCACCATTTCGCTGTCCACGGTGCGGACCGTGGTTGTGCGCTCCAGGTAGTACTGCTCCTGGGCGGCGGTGTCGAACTCCACGATCACGTCGCCCTGCTTGACTGTCTTGCCGGCCTCGGCCAGCGTGGTAATGCGGGGGTCAGGCACCTGGGGCGCGGTAATGAGCCTGGAATTGGTGCTGCGGATCTCCCCGCGGCTGCGCACCGCGATAACGAAATCGCCGCGGCGCACCCGCGCCGTGGCCACCTCGATCTCGGTGGTCCCGGCGTAGCGATAGGCGTACACGCCGCCGCCGCACACCGCCAGGGTCACCGCCCAACCGATGATCTTCTTCTTGCGTGAAGAGCCGGTCTGGCCCAGCCGCTGCTTCGGTCTTACGTCCTTGGACATCCCTGCCGCACTCCTTACAGCTTCGCTTGCACCGGCGGCCGCTCCGCCGCCACCACTTCCCCTGGCCTCAGCCCGGACCGTACCACCACGGCCACGTGGTTGGCCAGCCCCAGCTCTACCTCCCGCCGCTCCCAGCCCTTCGGGCCCCGCAGGAAAGCGAAGGGCGCGCCCTGTGGTCCGTCCCGGAACACCGACTCCAGCGGCGCCACGGCGGCCTGCTCCTCGCGCTCCAGCACCACGTCGGCGCTCACCGAGAGATCCGGGATCACGCGCGGGTCCAGCTTGTCCAGCTTCAGCACCAGCGGCACTTCCTTGACGAAGCTGCCGCGAAAGCCGCCGGTGCGAGGCATGGCGGCGATCGAGTACACATGCGCCGGCAGCTCCAGGTCCGGGTAGGCGTCGAACCGCACCCGCGCTTTGGCCCCGATGCGGAGCCGCTCACTGTCGGCCTGGTTGACCGTGGCGTTGACGATCATCGAGTCGGTATCCACGATGCGCATGAACATCATGCCCGGAGACACGTTGTCGCCCTGCTGGATCTGCCCGAACTGGTCGCCGCGGATGGTCTGGGTCATCACCGTGATGCCGTCCATGGGCGCCCGCACCAGCATGCGGTCGGCGTTGGCCTCAGCCCGCGCCAGCTCGATCTTGGACTGGCCCTGCTCCAGCTCGCCGATCCGCCACTGCGCGGCGTGCGAGGTCTCCTTCTGCTTGACCTCGCTGAGGTACTGCTTGTAGCGGGCCGCGGTTTCCTCCGCCCGCAGCCGCAGCAGCTCGGAGTCAATCTCCGAGCGGACGGGCAGCGTCTTCAAGTCGATCTGCGCCCTGTCCAGGTCCGCCTTGGCCACCAGAATGGTCTGCTGGTGCGCCTTCTTGTCCACGTCCAGGTTGGCTTTCAGAATCCCAAGGCTGGACTCGACCTGCTGCACGCTGGCCCGGTAATCGTCCAGGCGGGTCAGCATGTACTGGCGATCGAACTCGGCCACCACGTCGCCCTTCTTGACCCTGGAGCCGGGAGGAGCCACGGTTTGCAGCACCAGTTGGTAATCCCCCATGCTCATGGGGCCGCCACCGCCGCCGCCCGGTCCGCCGCCACCGCCCGCAGATCCGCGGTCGCCACGCATGGAAGTCGAGCGCGTCCCCACGCTGCTGCCGCCGCCACTGCTGCCCCTATCGCCTCCACCGCTGCCGCCGGAACCGCCGGAAGATCCGAAGCGGCTGGTGGAGGAGCGCACGGCTTCTGAACGCCCTCCGCCACCCGTGCCCGACTCCGAGCCTCCGCCTCCGGAGGTGGCGCTAATCGCGGAGCTTCCCGAGCTGCTTCCAGAAGAGCTGGAAGACGAGGAAAAGGCGGAGGAGCTCGAGCCGGAGGTTCGTCGCGCGCTGCTGGGCACCGAGACCGTGGTCGAGCGGGCGATACTGGACTCCCCAGCGCCGCGCCGGCTGCCGCGCATCTGCGGCGCCACCAGCCCCGCGAAATTCTGCGCCGCGGTAGTCCCGGTCAGCCGCATAGTACGCTCGAGGTTGCCCAGGAAAACCTTGGCGGTGCGCACCTGAGCGGGCGCGCCGCC
>VFZS01000117.1 GCA_016871095.1 Acidobacteriota bacterium | reverse complement strand
TACGAAGCCCAGGTCAACAACAGTCACACCGACTGGCGGCGCACCGGCGGTCTCTATGGCATCTCCGACGTCAAGGAGCCGCTGCTGGGTGACGACACCTGGGGCACGCAGCACATCATCGCCGACGGCAGCCACATCATCATCAAGGTGAACGACAAGGTGGTGGTGGACTACGTCGATGAGAAGAACCGCTTCCAGAAGGGCCACCTGGCGCTCCAGCAGCACGACCCCGGCAGCGTGGTCCACTACAAGGACCTGATGATGCGCCCCCTGCCGGCCAAGAAGTAGCCGGGAACCGGGGACAGACGGAACGTTCCCCGCGCGGGAAACGTTCCGTCTGTCCCCCGTGCCCCCGTGCTCAGTGCCGGAAGTGGCGGATGCCGGTGAAG
Organism: Acidobacteriota bacterium; assembly: GCA_016871095.1. Lineage (GTDB taxonomy): Bacteria > Acidobacteriota > Terriglobia > Bryobacterales > Bryobacteraceae > VFZS01. The sequence continues at coordinate 10,338 of VFZS01000117.1, read as the reverse complement.
ACCATGGCCAGGCCGAGGCGGTCGGCGGCGGCGACGACGTCCTCATCGCGCACCGAGCCGCCGGGCTGGATCACGGCCGTGATGCCGTGCCGGGCGGCTTCCTCTACGCCGTCCGGGAACGGAAAGAAAGCATCGGAGGCCAGCACCGTGCCCTGAAGCGGGAGCACCGCCTTCTGCGCGCCGATCTTGACCGAATCCACGCGGCTCATCTGCCCGGCGCCCACACCCGCGATCTGCCCGGCGTGCGCGTACACGATGGCGTTGGACTTGACGTGCTTGGCCACTTTCCAGGCGAACTCCAGGGCGGCCCATTCCTCCAGCGTGGGAGCGCGCTGGGTCTTCACCAGCGCCTGCTTGCGCTCGAACACGTGCAGATCCGGGGTCTGCGCCAGCAGGCCACCGCTGATGGACCGGATCACGAGGTCCCCGCGCCGCGGCTGAACCACCTTCAGCAGCCGGAGGTTCTTCTTGGCGGTGAGCACGGCCAGCGCCTCGGGTGAGTAATCCGGGGCGGCGATGGCCTCGATGAAGGTCTTGGCGATCTCGCGGGCGGTCTCCTCGTCCACCGCGCGGTTGAAGCCCAGCACCCCGCCGAAGGCGGACACCGGATCGCACTCGAACGCCTTGCGGTAACTCTCCGCCAGCGAGTCCTGCTCGGCGCAGCCGCACGGGTTGGTGTGCTTGATGATGGCGGCGGCGGGCCGTTCGAACTCCAGCACCAGTTGCCAGGCGGCGTCCAGGTCCACCAGGTTGTTGAAGGAGAGCTCTTTGCCGTGAAGTTGCTGGGCGCCGGCGACGCCGCCCTCCAGATCCGAGTACAGCGCGGCGCTCTGGTGAGGGTTCTCGCCGTAGCGCAGCTTCATGGCGCGCTCGACGCGCAGGTCCAGCGTGGCGGGCAGCATGGCGGAGCGCTCGATGACGCGGCCTTCGCGGATGTCGATGCGCGCCAGGCGGGCGCTGATGGCGCGATCATAGGCCGCGGTAAGCGAAAACGCCTTCTGCGCCAGGCGCCAGCGGGTTTCCAGCGACACGTCGCCGCCGGTCTGCTTCATCTCCTCGATCACCGACAGATAGTAGGTGGGCGAGACCACCACGGCCACGTCCTGGTAGTTCTTGGCGGCGGCGCGGATGAGGGTGGGGCCGCCGATATCGATGTTCTCGATCAGCTCCGCCAGGTCGGCGTCTTCGCGGGCGGCCACTTTCTCAAAGGCGTACAGGTTGACCACCACCATGTCGATGCCGCCGATGCCGTGCTCGGCCAGCGCCTGGCGGTGATCGGCCTTGTCCCGCATGGCCAGCACGCCCGCCAGGATCTTGGGATGCAGGGTCTTGACCCGGCCGTCGAGCATCTCCGGGAAGCCGGTGACCTCGGAAACATCGCGGACGGCGAGGCCAGCCTCGCGCAGCAGGCGAGCCGTGCCGCCGGTCGAGATGAGCTCCACCTGCAACCCCGCCAGGGCGCGGGCGAACTCGACCAGGCCGGTCTTGTCGGTAACGCTGATCAGACACCGCTGGATCTGGGGCATGGCCTCTTATTGTGCCACAAGCCGTCACGGGTGCCCTACTCCATAATGGAAGGATGGGGTATCTGGCAACTCTGATTCCGGGGGATGGCATCGGACCGGAGGTCGCCGAGGCGACTGTGCGCGCCGTGAAGGCCACGGGGGTGGTCATCGACTGGGAGCACGCGGAGCTGAGCGGCAGGATTATCGAGCGGTGCGGCCGGGACCTGCCGGAGCACGTCATCGAGTCACTGGAGAGGACGCGCGTGGGTCTGAAGGGGCCCGTGACCACGCCGGTGGCGGGGGGCTTCCAGAGCGTCAACGTGGCGCTGCGCAAGCGGCTGGACCTGTTCGCCAATTTCCGCCCGGTGCGCACCCTGCCGGGACTGAAGACGCGCCACAGCGACGTGTTCGTGGACATCGTCATGTTCCGGGAGAACACCGAGGACCTCTACGCCGGGCTCGAGCACGAGGTGGTGACCGACGTGGTGACCAGCCTGAAGGTGATCACGCGCCGGGCCTCAACCCGCATCGCCCGCTACGCCTTCGAGTACGCGCGGCGGGAAGGGCGCCAATGGATCCACGCCATCCACAAGGCCAACATCATGAAGCTGGGCGACGGTCTGTTCCTGCGCTGCTGCCGCGAGGTGGCGCAGGAGTATCCCGAGATCAAGTACAAAGAACTGATCGTGGACAACGCCTCGATGCAGATGGTGATGCGGCCGGAGATTTTCGACGTGCTGCTGATGCCCAACCTGTACGGGGACATCGTCTCGGACCTGGCCGCCGGGCTGGTGGGCGGGCTGGGCATAGTGCCCGGCGCCAACCTGGGCGAGCGGCACGCCGTGTTCGAGGCGGTGCATGGCAGCGCTCCGGACATCGCCGGCCGGGGCGTCGCCAACCCCACCGCGCTGATGCAGTCGGCCGTGCTGATGCTGAACTACCTGGGGGAGAAGGCAGCGGCGCGGCGCTTGCAGCAGGCCGTCGAGCTGGTCTACGCGGCGGGCAGGAGTCTGACGCCGGATGTGGGCGGCAGCGCGTCCACCACCGAGTTCACGGATGCGGTAATCGGCAGTCTGGAGCGCGGCTCGTAGCGCAGTGCGTTGCAGGAGGTGCGTGCCATGCAAGCCGGTGGCGCAGGCCATCGTGTGGTGTGGCCTGCGGAACGCCTCAGAGGCGGACGAGATCGGAGATCTTCACCGGCTGGCCGCCGCGCTGGACGCTGCGCACCGCCGCCACGCCGGTCAACAGCGACATGGCCCCGGCCCGCGAGCCGGCGCGCTGCCGCAGCGGGTCGGGCTTGGCGGGGTCGAAGATCATCTCCATCAGCCGCGGGTCGGCGCCGAAATGCCCGCCCTCGGCGTAGGGCAGCACCAGGACCTCGGACTTTCCGAAGTTCCGGGTCACGCGGATGGCATCCTCCCGCTTAACCTCCCAGGGCTGGCGCTCGTGGACGCGCACCTCGATGCGGCCCTCCAGGCCATTGAAGGCCAGATGATAGCCCTCGTAGGGCATGAAGGCGTTCAGCGAGTAGCTCATCAGCGCCCCGTTGGAGTACTTCACCTGCGCCACCATGGTGTCGTAGATGTCAATGTCCTGGCGGAACACGCAGGCGTCGCGGAAGTAGCCGTCCTCGGATTCGGCCTCGGTGTACAGCGCCACCAGATCCTTGTTCCGGGTGATGTCAAAGAAGAACTGGCACTGGGACTTGTGGGCGCAGCTCCGGCAATCCCGGCCCCGGAAGGGGCCGTTGCGGCCGTACTTGCGGAGCGCGGCGTAGGCGTTCACCTCCACCGGATCCGCGTCCAGATACCAGTTGACCAGGTCGAAATGGTGGGTGGCCTTGTGGACGTACAGGGTCCCCGAGTTGGCCCCGTAGGCGTGCCAGCGGCGGAAGTAGTCCGCGCCGTGAGAAGTGTCCAGGTACCAGTGGAAATCCAGCGACGTGACCGGGCCGATGGTCCCCGCCATCAGCAGCTCCTTGATCTTCTGCGCGGTGTTCGAGTAGCGGTAGTTGAAGGCCACGGTGACCTTGCGGCCGGTCTTCTTCTCGGTGTCGAGAATGGCCTGGCACTTCCGCTCGTCCGTGGTCATGGGCTTCTCGGTGAGCACGTCGAAGCCCATCTCCATGGCCTGGATGATCTGCTCGTGGTGAACGCCGTCGCGGGTGGTGACAATCAGCAGGGCGGGGCGGGTCTCCTTGAGCATGCGCTCCAGGTTGGCAAAGGCGGCCACGTCCACGCCGATGCGGCGCTGCGCGGCCTCCAACCGCTTGCGGTTGATGTCGCACAGGCCCACGAACTCGACGCGGTGCCCCTGCCTGTTGAGCAGCTCCCGGCCCCAGGTGCCGGAGCCGCGATGGCCCGTCCCCACGATGGCCACCCGCACCTTGGCGGGGGACTGTGGCGCGGAAGTCCCCGCCGCGGCGGTAGCCGCCCCGAGGAATGTCCGCCGTTGAATGGTGTCGGCGCGCATAGAACCTCCCCTGGGGCCCGGAACCCATTCAGCGGCCGGGCTGCCCGACTACGTATTCTAGCGGGTTTCCCGCGGGAGGCGCGCCGGCCTCGTTGGCTACAGCCCCTTCTCGACCAGGAACTTGATCAGGTCCACGCAGCGGCAGGAGTAGCCCCACTCGTTGTCGTACCAGGCGATGACCTTGAGCAGGTTGCCGCCCACGACCTTGGTGAGGGTGGCGTCCACGATTGAGCTGTTGGGGTTGCGCATCATGTCGGAGGACACCACCGGGTCCTCGGTGTAGGCCAGGATGCCCTTCAGGGGGCCCTCGGCGGCGGCCTTCAGCGCGCCGTTGACTTCCTCGGCCGTGACCGCGCGCTTCATCTCGGCCACCAGGTCCACCACCGACACGTTGGGAGTGGGCACCCGGATGGCGAAGCCGTCCATCTTGCCCTTCAGCTCCGGCATCACCAAACCGATGGCCTTGGCCGCGCCGGTCTTCGTCGGGATCATGTTGATGGCCGCGGCGCGGGCCCGGCGCAGGTCCTTGTGCGGGAAGTCCAGCACGTTCTGGTCGTTGGTGTAGCTGTGGATGGTGGTCATGACGCCCTTCTCGACTCCGAAGGCGTCCTGAAGCACCTTCACCACCGGGGCCAGGCAGTTGGTGGTGCAGGAGGCGTTGGAGAGGATCTTGTGCCTGGCGGCGTCGTACTTGTTCTCGTTGACGCCGATCACCAGGGTAATGTCCTCATTGGTGGCCGGAGCCGTGATGATGACCTTCTTGACTGGTCCGCGCAAATGCTTGCCGGCGCCGGCCGCGTCGGTGAACTTGCCGGTGCCTTCAATGACGATCTCAGCGCCCACGGACTCCCAGGGCAGCTCGGCGGGGTCCTTGATGGCGAAGATCTTCAGGCGGCGGTCGCCCGCCACGATGGTGTCGCCCTCGGCCTTGGCGTCCACGTCCAGGGGGCCCAGCACGGAGTCGTACTTGAGCAGGTGGGCCAGGGTCTTGGTGTCGGTCAGGTCGTTGGCCGCCACGAAGTCGATGTCCGCTTCCTTCAGCGCGGCCCGGAAAATGTTACGGCCAATGCGGCCAAACCCATTGATGCCAACTTTGATTGCCATGTGCAGTAGTCTCCTAAACCTTGTGGGGGGTGTGCTAAACCCTCATCATAACAAAGGCACGAGCGGGGCCACGCTCCGGTCTTACCCCAGGGTGGGAGGGGAGTATTACCCTACGGCGGACGGAGCCAGAGGACCAAGGTTGGCGGGCGGCGGCACGCGGTATGCTGGGGAGGCGGCAGGAACGAAGATGTCCGGACTAGCGACAGCCAGTGACCGGGTAGCGAGGGTCCCTAACGCCGTTCCGTCTTGGGGTTCAGGTCCGGAAGGGACGAATGGCGGCAGCGGCATCGTCAATGTGGCATCAGTGCCTCAGCGCAGCCCGTTTCGATATCCGGGCGGGAAGACATGGCTGGTCCCCCACATCAGGAGGTGGCTGAAGAGCCGCCCCCGGCGCCCGCAGGAGCTGATTGAGCCTTTCGCCGGTGGCGCCATTGTGGGACTCACGGCGGCTTTTGAAGACTTGGTTCAGTTCGTGACTCTGGTCGAGAAAGACGATGACGTGGCGGCGGTCTGGCAGAGCATTCTTCATCCACACCAAGGACGCTGGCTGGCCGAGCGCATCGTTGGCTTCGAGCTGACCCCCGAAAGCGTCCGCCGTGAACTCGGGACGCCCCGCTGCAAGCTCAGCCTTCGCGAGCGGGCCTTCAAGACCCTGCTTCGGAACCGCGTTCAGCGCGGAGGCATTCTGGCGGCGGGCTCGGGGCTGATGAAGGAGGGTGAGAACGGCCGGGGCCTGGCGTCGCGCTGGTATCCCGAGACGCTTCGGCGGCGCATCGAGGCGATCATGGCCATCCGCCGGAAGCTGGCATTCCGGCATGACGACGGAATGCGCGCGATCGAGGAGAACGTGGCGAACCCGGAGGTTGCGTTCTTTGTCGATCCGCCGTACACGGTAGCCGGGCGGCGTCTCTACACCTACTCAGAGACCGACCACCCGGCTCTGTTCCGCATGATGGCGCGGGTGGCCGGCGACTTCTTGATGACCTACGACAACACCGCGGAGATCCGGCGCCTGGCAAACCGGCACGGTTTCGAGATGCGGTTGGTCCCGATGAAGAGCACTCACCATGCCGAGATGACCGAGCTGCTCATTGGCCGAGACCTAGGCTGGATCGAAGCGGTACACCGAATTGCCGTGCTGGGCACCACCGCGCCCTGGGCCGAGGGGCGCGGGCGTGCCGGCCCTACCGCGGCACCGGCAGAGGCGGGGCTTCCGTTCCCAGGCCGGCGTAGGTCTCCTTGACCCGGATGACTTTGGCGCCCTGGAAGGTGACGAAGGTGATCTTGCCGGGCGGCTGCCCGTAGATCCAGTCCTCGATTTCCTCGCCGTCCTTGGTCTCGCGCACCTTGCGCACCGGGCGGCCCAGCGCCATCAGCACGGTGTCGCGGTCCATGCCCTCGACGGCCCGCTTCTCCTTGACCGCCGCCTGCATGGGCTCCGGCAGGCTCTCCAGGAAACTCTGGGTGACGGAGCGCTTTTCGAAGTCCAGCACCGGGGCCAGCATCTTCTTGATTTCTTCCGGCTTGAGGGGCGGAAGGGGTTTGTGGAACAGCAGGGCGATGGAGGTCCCGCCCGGAGCGTTGGACTGGCCGCGGCCCAGTGGAGTAGTCCGGCCTCCCGTGCCCACTTCGATGCGCTCGTACCACCGCCGGCCGCCCCGGAAGCCCCCGTTGATCTCCAGCACGATCTTGTCGCTGTCGATGTCGATCTTGCTGACCTGCACCAGGTCGCCGATGCGCGCCGCCGGCCCGTGCTCGCGGCCCGCGGCGTCCCACTCCTTCTTGTCGTAGGTCCCGCTGACCTCGAAGGGCAGGGCCTTCTTGGAGCGGGGCAGCGGAGCTTTGACGGTGGCGTATTCGGCGGTGAGCGCGCGGATCAGCAGCACGCGGTCCTCGGTGGTGAGCCTGGGGGTTTCCGCCGCCGGCGACGAGGCCGCCAGCAGCGCGACAAGCAGGATCGCGACCGGCACTCAAGCCCCCCAGCGAGCTCTAAGCAACAGCGGATGCTGGCGCCGGACAGGCGCCTTCCACAACCCCACAAACAGCAGCGCCAACATGGCTGTCGTCAGCACTCCGCCCTCCGGGCCGTAGTCCCCGCCGCTCCACACCGCGGGGATCTTCCACCGGATGGCATAACCCGTCACATTCATTGTAAACCCGCTGAGGTTGACGCCCATCAGCGGCAAGGCCCAGTTCCAGCCCGCGTGCAGCCCGATGGGCAGCCACAGGTCGCCGCTGCGCCAGAAGGCATAGCCCAGCAAGGCGCCCCAACCGGCGGTGTTGGCCAGCGCCAGCGGTGAGATGCTCAAGTTTGAGGAGTGCGCCCAGGCGAACAGCACGCTGGTCGGCAGGATGGTGGCCCAGGGGCCCAGCGCGCCCAGCAGCACCTGGAAGCCGTAGCCGTGGAAAAGCATCTCCTCGCCCGCGGCCCCGAAGACCAGCAGCACGAAGGCAAACAAGAGGCTGGCTTCGCTGCCCGGCGCCGGAGCCCACTCCGCCGCCCCCACCAGCAGCGGGAGCCCCACCACCAGCAGCGCGCTGCCGGCGCCCCCGCCCAGCCCCAGCAGCAGATTGCGCCGCGCCGCGGCGTTCCATTCGAAGCCCACCTGCACCAGGCGCCCGCGCTCGTAGATCCGCATGCACACGGCGTTGGCCGCGGCCGCGGCGGCAAACACGCTCACCACGCTGGCCAGCAGATACCAGGCGCCGCCGCCCACCCACAGCACCACCTCGGCGACCACCACCATGCCGGCGATGCCCAGCACCGCAAACACGCCGGCCTTCAAACCCACTGCGGCGGCTTTACCGGACGACGTGGACATCGCACCGCACTAGAGCACGCGCACGCGCACCCCCTGGGGCGCCACGCGCACGGGCAGAATCTTAGCCCCTTGCCGCTCGATCGCCGCCGCCACCCGCTCCTTGGCGCCGCGCTCGACCAGGAAGAACACGCAGCCGCCGCCGCCCGCGCCGCACACCTTGGCCCCGACCGCCCCGGCACGGCGGGCCACCCGAATCAGCCGGTCAATCAGCGGCGTGGAAATACTGGGGATGTTGCGGCGGCGGTGTTCCCACTCCAGGCGCAACAGCCGCCCAGCCTCTTCCCAATCGCCCTTCTCGAGCGCCGCGCGCATGGCCTGGGCGACAGCCGCTATCTGATCGAAGTTGTGGTGCACCCGGCGGTCGCCATTGATGTGCGCCTTCATGACTTCCCAGTTGTTGATGCCGGACTGGCGTGGCGCGCCGGTGTAGGCCAGCACCACGCGCTCGCTGAAGTCCTCCACGTCCACGGGAATGGGTTTCCGCACGATGCCCGCCGCGCCCAGCTCGACCGCCCCCACGCCGCCATACAGGGCGGGGTAGTAGTCCTGCGAGCCGGTGGGCACGCGAATGATCTGGGCCTCTATGTTCTGGGCAATCTCGCGAAGCTGCTCGGGCCGGTAGCCCGCCCCGGTCAGACGGTTCAGCGCGCTCACGATAGTGATGATGAGCGTCGAGGACCCGGCGATCCCGGCCCCGGCGGGCGCCTCCGAGTCGGTGCTCAGCTCCAAGCCGGTCCGCGGCGAAAAGAAGCGGATGAGGTAGGCAGGCAGGGGAATGCGGTATCGCCGTGCGGCCTTCAGCGTTTCCAGCGACTCGAAGCGCTCCTCCCCGGCCAGGTCCTTGGACCGCACGATGATCTTCGCGTCGTCGCGAGTCTCCAGCACGCAGGTGGAGTAGCGTGTGACGGCGAAATTGACCGTGACCGAACCTGGATGGTAGAGGTAGAGCGGCCAGATGTCGAGTGTGCCGCCCGCGACATCCACGCGACAAGGGGCCCTGGCAATCAGCTTCATAGGCGGAAACGGGGCAAACAGCTACTATAGCTCGGAGTTGCATTCACCGGGGCGGCGGAGAGAGGTAGAATGGGCTGTTGCTACTACCGCGGAAGGAGATGCCCGCCATGAAATGGACGCGACGGAGGATGGTGTTGCCGGCGGTGGCGGCGGCCCTGACGGCCCTGGGATTCCAGGCGGTCCGCCAGAGCGCGGCCCCCTCAGACCCGCTGATTGAAGGCTTCAAGAAGACCACCGTGGCCTCAGTGGCTGATGCGGTGGACCAGGTTGTGGGGAAGCGCGGCTTCATGTCGCACGACATGCGGCCGCACATCGCCGGCGCCTTCGTGGGACGCGCCGTCACGGCTCTGCTCAAGCCCGCCCCTCCGGAGAAGGCCACCGCGCAACTGAGCGCGCTGCACTCCATCGAGATGATCGATAACGCCAGGCCGGGCGAGGTGGGCGTCATCGTGATGGAGGGAAGTCTGGACGTGGCCGCGCTGGGCGGTCTGATGGCCACCACCGCCAAGGCCCGCGAGATGGCCGGCATGGTGCTGGATGGCAGCGTGCGTGACGTGGCGGAGGTCCGCGCCCTAGGACTGCCGGTGTATGCCCGCGGGGTGGTCCCCTCCTCCAGCGTGAGCCGCTGGGCCAGCGTCGGGCGCAACGTCCCGGTGCAGTGCGGCGGCGTGACGGTGCGCCCCGGAGATGTCATCGTGGCCGGCGAGGACGGCGTGGTAGCGGTGCCGCGGGAGAAAGCCGCCGAGGTGCTCCAGCGGGCCCAGGAGATCGACCTTCGCGAGGCCAAGATGGTCCCCCTAATCAAGCAGTACAAGTCACTACGTAAAGTGGTGGAAATGTTTAATAGGATCTAACCCGGCGCGGCGTTAAAGTCCGCCGGCCATTCAGCCGATACAAAGTCTGTTATGTTGGAGCGGCGCATCGAGCCTCGTCTGCTGTGCGCCGACCTGATCGACGTCCACTGGAAGGACAAGAACGGGCGGCTCCGGAAAGCCACCGCCAACCTGGAGGACATTTCGCTTTCCGGCATGTGCCTGCAATTGGACACGCCGGTTCCGCGCGAGACGCTGCTGCGGTTTGCGCACGCCAAGAGCCGCTTTCAGGCTCGGGTGCGTTACTGCGTCTACCGCGACACCGGCTACTTCGTGGGGGTGCAGTTCGAACCCGGCTTTCGGTGGTCGCTAAGAAGGTTCCGGCCGAAGCACTTACTGGATCCGCGGGAACTGCTGGCGCTCAGCCAGAAGCGGCGCGGCAACGAACAAAATCAATAACGGCACAGCCATCGGGCTTTTTCCGCAACCTGTGTGGCGGAAGGGAGGAAGGTGTTTTCCAGCGGGGGACTGTACGGCACCGGGCAGTCGGGGGCCGCGATTCGCACCACCGGCGCATCCAGGTGATCGAAAGCCTTCTCGCTGATGCGC
>VFZS01000116.1 GCA_016871095.1 Acidobacteriota bacterium | reverse complement strand
GACGAAGCCGTTCTGGGAAGCGTGCGTGAGCATGTTCTGGCGGCGATGAAGCAGAACGGACCGGTGGTCGCCTGGATCGTGGATGACACCGGCTTTTTGAAGAAAGGAACGCATTCGGTCGGGGTGGAGCGTCAGTACTGCGGGCAAGTGGGCAAGCAGGACAACTGCCGGGTGGCGGTGAGTTTGTCGGTTGCGACCCACCACGCCAGCCTTCCCATCGCGTGGCGGTTATACCTGCCGGAGAGTTGGGCCAACGACCGGGACAGACGAAAGGAAGCCGGCATCCCGGATGAGATCAGTTTTCAAACCAAGCCGGCGATTGCTCTCGCGCAGATTCGCCAGGCGGTGGAGCAAGGGGTGTCACGAGCGCCGGTCCTGGCAGATTCCGCTTATGGCCATGAGACCCGATTTCGGGAAGGGGTCACCGAACTGGACCTGAGGTATGCGGTCGGCGTTCACGAGAACATGACCGTGTGGCCGCCCGGTGAAGTGCCGCGAACGAAACCACGGCGGAAGGGCCGGGGGCGCCCGCCCACCAGGTTGCATCGGGATGCGGAGCATCAGCCGGTCGCGGTAAAAAAACTGGCGTTTTCGTTGCCAGACCACGCCTGGAAAACCGTTGCCTGGCGGGAAGGAACCCGGCACAAACTGAAATCGCGTTTTGCGGCCGTTCGGGTCCGCCCGGCACACCGGGATCATAACCGGAGTGAACCGTATCCGGAAGAATGGCTGTTGGTGGAATGGCCCGCGAGCGAAACGGAACCCACCAGGTACTGGCTGTCTACTCTGCCGCCGCAGACCAGACTGACCGCGCTGGCGCGGCTGGTCAAACACCGTTGGATCATCGAGCGCGATTACGAAGAGCTCAAACAGGAACTCGGGCTGGGACATTATGAGGGCCGTGGCTGGCGAGGATTCCATCATCACGCCACGCTCTGCATTGCCGCTTACGGGTTCCTGCTGATCGAACGGACCCGTTTTTCCCCCTCTGCCCGCGCCGGCCGACTGGAGCTACGCACGGCGAGGATTCCGCCCGAGTTCCAGCCCCGCGGCTCGCCGCGTGCGCGCCGAACGGCATAATCCGCAGTCCATTGCCACGCTCCGCATCAAGATAGCACGTGCCCTGATTCGGCAGCTCCCCTGCTGCCCCTTCTGTTGCTCGTTTCGTTTGTAACACAGTAGTACTAGTGACAGCTCCAAGTGCGTGTTCCGTCGCGCGTGAAAAATAGTCCACCATCAAAGGGGACTCATCGAACGCTGCTTTGGAGGCACCAGCGCCCACGAAGGCGACCGATGCTATATCCCGGCTGAGTAGCAAACGCTGCCCTCCTACTACACTAGAGCGCCCAACGCAGGTCTCGCACCAGAGGGGCTACGCAAACGATACCACATCTCGCGTGCATAAGCAGCTGTAGGCGCTGCACGAACTGGCGAGGTGCCGACGTGGAGCCCTTCTGGGGGCCACTCATAACGGCCCCGCCACCAACCGTCACGATAACGGTCCCGAAACGGCGTTCTGGAAGATTGGCCGCGAGCAGTCGCCCGCACGTTTGTCAATGCCGGCTTACCCGGACCCAGCGTTCTCACCTGAGACGCCGTTTATGAGCATTCCTGTGACTCCATAGAGTCACGGCTTCACCACCCTCCACCGCTGAACCTTGGCCTTGCGGTCCTCATCCGCCCGCTCCAAGAACACCTGACTCTCGCCGAAGCGCCGGCCAACGCGCTCGGCGAAGCACCTGCCGAGGCGCCGTTGGAAGAATCCCCCTGCCCGGTCCGCGGCGTCCGCAAGGAAGTCTGGCAGCGCCTCCCGCAGACGCTTGGTTTCCAGGTCGGGGACTGCCAAGCGCGCCTCCAGCCTTTCAACGACGTCCATAACTCGAAACGGCTCACCATCGAACAGATCGGCCAGCGTCAGCAGGAACGACTCCCATTGCACGGCCTCCGGGTCCGCCTGCTCGAACATGGTGTCGGCATTGCCGAGGAAGCCCTCCACGCCCGCCAGCTCGAGCATGCCTCCTACGGTGCTGCACCACCTCTCGAAACTGCCCAGCGGCCTTAATGCTTTCGGATCAGGTCGACCCTGGACGTACCAGTAACGCGCGATAGTCAGCAGGGCCGCGATCAAGTCGCCGCGACGCTCGATCACCCAGGCTCGGAGGTTGGGGTGCCGGAAGCCAGTCCTCCGGAACGGTTGCGACTGCTTCGCGTCGAGCCGTATCCAGTAGCAGCGGCGTGGCATGTCGCCGCCGAGCTGGATGTTGTTCCCGGTGGCGATCCAAGCGCACTTCACTGGAAGCACGATCCGTTCGAAGGTGCGGAACACCCGGTCGGCAATCGTGGTCGCCGTGATCGCCATGGCCAGGGCATCGGAGTCGAGGCGACGGACCACGTTATCGATCACGACGACGTTCGTGCCCGCCGACAGGGCCGTGGTGATCTTCTTCCGCCATTCTTCCGGGTCGCTCGGCGCCGAGAATGTTTCGGCTGCCCGGCCAGTGGCGATGATGGCGACCACCTCGGCCAACAGGGTTTTCCCCGTTCCCGCCTGGGGCGCGTCGCAGAGCGCCATCGGGGTCGGGCAGTCGATCGCCGGTCGGACCAGTGGCGTAAGCATCGAGGCAAGGGCATTTGCCTTGCTGGCGTCATCGACGAATGGAAAGTCGCCGATGGCCGACTCCAGCAGGTCCAGGGCGACCTCAACATGGTCGAGCATCGGCGCCTCAGGGATTCGCGTCAAGCACAGGCCCAGCGCCGGAGCGGAGAAGAGACGGGTAATCGGGTCGTATCCGGGGCCATCACAGATCGTGCCATCCGGGCGCAAGAAAGGTGCCTCGGCGAGGGCTTCCAACGGTGGGAACTTCCATTCCGCAGGCGGGAGGGCCAACAGGTCTTTGACGACGTCAAGTGGTGGCGCGCATTCGATACGCTCTCCGTCCCTGTCCAACTTGAAGTAGAAGCCGCTCCTGGCCATGCGGCCGCGGAGAGCCGATTCGGACACCTCCTGGATTACATGACGGTTCCGCTCGTCACACACCACGGCCACCATTCGGCCCCCCCGCGCGAAAAGTACGGGCGGTTCATTGGCCGCCTGGAGAGCCGAAAGGGCCTCGGCCGAAATGGCCGGCAGTTGCCTGGCTCCGACCCATATCTCGGGCAGAGAACCTGCCCCTTCACCAATCTGAGGTGTCGGCCGCGTGGCCAGCGGTGATCGCCGCTTCTTGGGGGAGTAGAACTCCTTCGTCCGCTCGATTGCGGAACTGATGGTGCTGTGCCGGTAGTCTTCCCGCTCCAGCCACTTTTCGCGGGCGAGACCGCTTTGCCGGAAGATCGCATCAATCCGGGACGGGTTTGGGCCGCACCAGAAGGCCAGCAGGCAACATAGCGCGAGATCCGCTTCCGACTGGGACCCGTAAGCACCTTCCCACTCCCCAGCCCAGAGCCTTGCGAACTTTGCGCCGTTCTTTGCATGGCGCGCACGTTCCAGAATCTGAGCATCGGTTAGTCCGTGTTCGGGTATCTCGGGTTGGGGCGGCTTTTCCCAGTGCCGGCGGTGCATGAGGCTGAGTAGCCAGTCAACGGTCCCTTGGTGGTCGGCGAGCTCCGAAGGAGATTCCTGGTATACACTCCCCGTGAGCGCGAAGAACCTACCCCGATCAAAAAGTCCGATTTGCGCCCGCTTGCCAGTGGGATCAGCCGGGCCGTTTGGAACGTTGAAGTTGCGCCCCTTGCCCGGCAGCCTGGCGTGGCACAGGATGTGCAGGCCGTAGCCGGACACCGAGTGCGACCGGTATGTGTTGTGGAACCGGTCGACAATCTGCGCAGCCCAAGGCTGCGGGTTGCCGGCGGCGTCCAAGCTGACGTCAAGGTCAACGCCGCATACTGGGTCGTCAGGCGCGAAGAAGTAGCCTACACCTCCGTAGGCAGCGGGATTTCGGACAAGCACCTCTTGGACGGCAGAGAAGGCACTCCACGTCCTGGGATCGTTGCTCGCCGCCTTCCGGCCATCAGGCCTGTACGGCACCTTGGTGGGACGACCATTACTGTCCGGCTCAATGCGCCAGAGGCACCACTGGTTCCGTTGGATCAGTTCCGCCGGAAACTGCTGATCCCCGCTCAACTCGCCGCCTTTCACGGTCTGCGGGCCTTCTGCGGGCCGAGACCCGCGTCCACGAAAGCTGTCCGGATGCGCCGGAGGTGCTCATAGACGGTGGAGCGCGCGATGCCGAGACTGCGGCTCGTCTCAGTAGGGGTGTGTTCCATCAGGCGCAGAGTTAGACGCCGATCACGTTCAGCCAGGGAGCCAACGACGCGTTGGAGATCGTTCCGAAACTCTACCACCGGAATCCCGTCGCGGGTCACCAGGTGTTGGCCATCGAGCGGCACGAGCGTGAGTTGCCGGCGGCGTGCCCGCAGGAGCGAGGCGAACCGGCTTGCGATCACTCGCTCGATGAACGTCCGCAAGCAGGCGCGGGAGGGGTCGTACTGCGGCAACGCCCGCCAGACGGCCATCAGGGCTTCCTGCTCCAGGTCTTCCCGCTCGTGGGCTGGCAGACCTGCGGTCGCGACGGCGGCGGCCGACCGAACCTGAGCCGCGCGCAGCGCCATCGGGTATGCCTGCTGGAAGGTGACCTCACGCATGGGGGCGCCCTCCCTCAGTGCCGGGCCGGTGTTCGATTTCCACCGAGAACGGCAAGCCGTGTTTGACCTCGATCGCCAGCACCTGGCCTTCGCCAACACTTGCGATGGCCTCGAGCAGTTCGATGGTTTGGTGCTTCAGCCAGAAGTCGTCGTAGTCAATCTCCGGCCGCGGCCCATTCTCGCCGCCGATCTTTAGTTTCCGGATGACCCTGGGTGCGGGGGCGAACACCGGCTCACCGGCTCGCACCTGGAGACCCTCGATGCGTCCGAAGTTGATCGTCTGCATCAGCTCGACAAGTCGGCGCTGAGACTCGGAAAGGGAGGACTTGGTTGGTAGTTCGCTCAATGGGCACTCCAAAACGTGAAGTCAAGGAGTTGCCCAGGGCATCCAAGGGCGTGATTCGTGCTGACTGCGGTTCCTTGCGCTTTCATGCCAACGCCGGGGCAACGCCTTCAAAAACGAGGCGCCACACGTGGCGTGGCAATGCCACATCTCGCGTGGCACTTTGCGCTTCTAGAATTCCCAGGGGAGATCGCCGGAATAGGAGAGGATGTGGCCACGGTCAACATGACGCTGCAAGTGGTCCGCGAGGGCGGGATGATGCTTACGGATGGCTCGGATGGACCTGCCGATCGCCATCGAGACGGACTTCCGCAACTTCTCGCGATCGTCGTGCGATTTTCGGGAGCGCCCCCCAAGGCCCCTGGCCGCGAGCATCTCGTCAGCCAGCTGCTCAAGCTCTGCCCGGAGGCCCTCTTTCCTCCCTTGATCGTTGTTCCGCTCCGCCTCGGCCAGTTGGTCCTTCAAGTCTTCAGCGCGCGATTTGTATCTGGCCATGGCGGTTGAATCCAGTACGTCTCCCGCCGAGCCAATCGCGATTGCACCTTCCGTTCCCGCGGCAGCGGCAAAGAGATCTGCGGCAAGACACTGGCAGCCTGCGTTCCGCAGCAGATGGGCAATGTAGGCTAGGCCCTTGGAGTCTTTCAGGGTGGTTGATTTCCTCTCGAACACCAACGTCCACACCTGACCGCTCTTCCGAAACAGATAAGGCCGCTCACCCGCGTGCGGCTCGGCAGGCGCTTGGATCGCCGGCGTCCAATCCAGGACCAGGTTGCCGCGCACTGCAGGTTCCATCAGGCTCAAGAGACCGATGCCGTTGTCGCCGAGGATGCGGCGCGCTTCAGTTGAGAACGTCGTGCCGTGCGGGACCAAGACGACCGCTTTATGCAGAGCATTCGTTACGCGCAGCCGGGCAGAACGCGCAAGAACAGCCTCTTCGTCGCTGTTCGGCAGTGAAAGGTAGACCCAGACCGATTGGGTTCCGCCCAGCAGCTTGGTCCCCAAGGGGATGAGGCCGGAATCGTTCTCGAACCCCTTGCCAGTGATGCCGTTCTCCTTTCGAAGCTTCTCCACGAGCTTCGGCAGCGAAACCTCGTACTGACGGGCATCATCCTCCGTCAAGGGAAGAGGATCAAAGAAGTCGTCGTCATCCGAAACACCGAAAAGGCCGCGCGAGGTCTCCCGGATGATCAGATCCGTTCCTGGTCCAAAACGCACGGGGCGGGGGATCTTGGCGGCGTTGCAGGTCTCACGCAGGATGCCCTGGGAGAGGAGTTCCGCGAGGGCACCATCGCCGTAAGCCACAGCTTCCGTGTGCAGGATCACGGGCGACTCCATCTGATCCAGCAAAATGAGCACAGCCTGGAGGAGGCCTTCAGCCAAGCAGGATTCCCCAGTTCTTCAGATATCGAAACACATCCTCGGCGTGGGTCTGCCGGTTGAAGGAAATCTTGTTCGTGCCAGAGAGCTCCACCCTCTTGCCGCGGCGGTCGTCCGGGAATGTGATCTTGAAAACGGCCCGCCAAACCTGATCGCCGGACAGCCTCTTCCGTAGGTGGTTGAATTCGAGGGTGTCGAAGACGTCCTTGGACTTCACGACGAACGTCGGCCCGTGCCGCTGCTTGAGGCTGAAGTGCAGTTCCACCAGGGCGGCCGAATCGCCGTCATCGACCGGCATGCTGAAATCGGCATCGGCGATCGGGGCCAGTGTGAACCGCGTCGCCGCCTCAGGCCTCTCGAAAAGATCGGCGTCACCGAAGCAGCACTCTGCAAAGCGCTTTCGCAGCGCGGTCTCCTCGCTTTGGTACCGCGCCTCGAACTCCGCCTGGCCGGTCGCAGAGTGGTAGCTGACGAAGTCCTGCTGGGCCGGCCGCAGCACCGTAGGCGCGATCTTCGGATCGGCCTTCGTCCCCTTGAAAACGAGCAACGACTTCGTCCGTTGCTCGTGGTAGACGACGAAGTTCGTGTACCCACTGTCCTGATACTGGCGGACCAGCACCCGATCGCTGTGCTTGTCACCCTTGAACGTGTCCGCAAGGGCTGCCTGGAGGCGTTTCGTAGCAACACCGATATTCGCAATGGCCAAACCCTTCTTGCCTTGGTAGATCGAGAAGCGTTGTGCCTGGCGCAGCGTGCATCGGTCGTAAGCCAGGTTGAATGCGTCCTCGTTCTCCGTGCGTACCTTCAGGCTGAGCAGCTCCACCGGAAGCGTGCCGTCGGGATCGGGCTCGTAGTTGGAGTCCCGGCATGCGGCGAACAGATCCTCGTGGCCTCGGTCCGTGCAGAGGTCATAGACCCGATGCAGTTCTTCGAGAAACTCGTCCTTGCGATGCCAGTCGCCTTCCTCGATGAGCCTCTTGAAGCCAGGGACATCCAGGGACGAGACCTTCACATTGAGTCCGTCGCCCCACAGCCTGACGAAATCGCGCAGTAACTGTTCGTTCCCCTGGAACTTGTCCACGAAGCGGTCTGGACTAAGCACCCGATGCTTGGCCATTACCTCTAACCTTCTTCGCCTTGCCCAGGCGCCTCCCTGTCCGCACCCTGGATCATTTCTGCCAAGCTCCGGTACTTCCCCCGGCCAGCCCTGGCGATCCGGTTCTGGCTCGCCAGTCGCGCGAGAGCCGACCGGACGCTGTTGATGTTGTTCGCGCCCGGAATCCTGGTGAGCAGCTCCTCAGCCGAGAACTGCGTTCCCGGCGTCGAGTTGATCAGGGTGAGCACCGTCTCGTTCAAACTCCGTGCGCCCTCGACCGCACCAGATTCAAACGCCGGCACGGGTGCCTCGTCAGATGCGGAGAATAGCGCGTCCAGTTCTGCTTCCGCCTTCCGCAGCTCGGCCTCCTTCGCTTTGACCTGCTCGCGCAGGGCGGAGATCCTCGCGGAGATGGCGATGATTTGTTCGCGCAATGATCGATTCATTGAGTTCCTACCATCCTGATTACATCATACCACAGGGCGATGTCAAATCGGCCGTTCATGGCAGCGCAACGGCGCAACCCCGCCACAGCGAGCCTGGCCTGCGTGCCGCTGCTACATCTGCTAGGTTCTCGTCGTTACGAGGCCCAACGAGCACAGCGCTCTGTTTACCTCAATCTGTTTGGAGCTCCGTGTATCTGCTTGAAAAATAAGCCGGTCGATCGCTTGGATTCGTTGGCGGCAAGGATCTCGGCCTCCCGTGGTCCTGTCGGTGGAGGAGCGCCCGAATCCCGTCTGGCAGTTGCGAGATCCATTACATCCTCACAGCACCTGCCGTGGATCAGTTGCCCAAATGAGGGTCCGAAGTCCGCTTCCAAGCAGCCCCCTGACTTGGTGGTGGGTGGACTTGACGACGAATTTGCTGTGCCGGACCCGTGCTGCTGCGTAGATAGTCACGAAGGAAGCCCGCGGATGCCGCTAGGAACCAGGAATCGGCCACATCTCGAACTGTCAAACGGCAGCTCCTGCAGCTATTCAGTCTGGCGCCCCAAGTCGAATCCCGCCGAACCGGCGTCCACGAGCGACCTCAAGCACAACCAAGTCCGATTGAACCGGAGCGAATGTAGGACAAAGATGATTCACAGGCTAGCCCATTGAAATGCCATCAGATCGAGTTCTTGACCGAGGTCGCGTGTGGAAGCCGCAATCAGGCAGCCCTGGCGTAACTAAAGGAAAGCGGGGTATAGTTTCGTTATGGCTTCCGCAACGGAAGGATCCTTTCGTTACCATGGCCCAAACTGGTCTGAAATCCCGGCTTGGCACATACGTGGTCACCACCGTCGGCGGCGAGCAGGTTCGCGCCTTCGTACCGCCGCCTCTGCCGCCGAAGCCGGCAATCCGGCTCGACGGTCTTCAAAGCCTCCTGGAGCAGGCGAACCAGGCGCTTGGGCGGCTCGACGGCCTGGCGTCCATCTTGCCGGACGTCTCGCTGTTCATCTATCTGTACGTCCGGAAGGAAGCGGTCCTCTCCTCGCAGATCGAAGGCACCCAGTCGTCGCTCTCCGACCTGCTGCTGCACGAAAGCGCTGAGGCTCCGGGCGTCCCACTCGACGACGTACGGGAGGTCTCGAATTACGTGGCGGCTATGGATCACGGCCTCCAGCGCCTCAGGGAGGGGTTCCCGCTGTCGGTGCGGTTGATCCGTGAGATCCACGAGGTGCTGTTGGCAAAGGGCCGGGGCAGCGAGAAAGAGCCCGGTGAGTTCCGCCGGAGCCAGAATTGGATCGGCGGTAGCCGTCCGGGGAACGCCGTGTTTGTGCCGCCCGCGCCGGACAGGGTGATGGAGTGCATGGGAGCGCTCGAGGTGTTCCTACACGAGGAGCGTCCGGAGTTGCCCACCCTGGTGAAGGCAGCGCTTGCCCACGTCCAGTTCGAGACCATTCACCCATTCGTGGACGGCAACGGCCGCCTCGGGCGCCTGCTGATCACGTTCCTGTTGTGCGCCCCCAGGGCCCTGCGAGAGCCGATTCTGTACCTGAGCCTCTACTTCAAGTCGAACCGGCAGCGATACTACGATCTATTCCAGGCAGTTCGGGAGACCGGCGACTGGGAGACCTGGCTGGAGTTCTTTCTGACCGGCGTCCGCGAGACAGCAGACCAGGCCGCGGAAACCTCGCGCCGGATTTTGGCTCTCTTCGAGACCGACCGGCGGAAGATCGAAGGCCTTGGCCGCCCGGCAGCGTCCGCACTGCGTGTCCACGAATTCACGCGAACCAGGCCGATCACCTCCATCCCGGCCGCCGCCGAGAAGCTGTCCCTGTCCGCCCCGACCGTCACCAAGTCAATCGACCACATGATCAGGCTCGGGCTACTGCGGGAGATCACCGGCAAACAGCGCCACCGGCTGTTCGTCTACGACCCCTACCTGGCGATTCTGAACGAGGGAACGGAGCCGTTGTCGCCATAGAACGGGTTTTCGGAACTCAGCATTAGCTATCCAACGAGCAAATCAATATCGGCCGGGGCAGTGTCGTGTGAAATGAGACCGGGTATCGGAGCCGCCAGTACAGTCGGCAACGGCCGCTCCCTGTCGAACGCTTTGATCCAGGACTGCGCTCCCAAGGCCTCGTCAGCGAGAATGATACGTCCCCAAGACCGTCGCCTTCATCTCGGGATCTTGCGCGCGATCACCTCGGCACGCCCACCGACATCACCACGGAACACTTGTCCGCGCATGGTACTGGACCCCCAACGGCCAGCGCCGGGCGCATCCGCGAGCCGACGTCATAATTTGAGACCGAACACTCGAGGGTCTTCCCCAGAGAGGCATCGGGCAGGTCTTCTCGCCGCAAGCCCGTTCTATCGGCGATACCGGTAAACCGCCCGGCACAACCGGCTGGGCTGCGTGATATAATCGTCACCTCTCATCCACTCCTCTGAGTCTCATGACGAGGCGTTCCGTATGGCGCAGCTGATCGTTCAACCGCAAGGTGCTGCACGACTTGGCGAGTTCCTGATTAACCACCTGATGGACCGGCGATGGAACGAGTTCCGGGCCGCCATCGCTTTCGTGAGGTACTCAGGTGTTCGGCATATCGAATCTCAGCTAGCAGGGTTCTCAGCGCGTGCAAGAGTCCAGATTGCAGTGGGAGTTGATTACCAAGGTTCATCGCTGGAAGGCCTGAGCGCGCTACTATCAGTAGTGGGCCGACGAGGCGAAATATGGATCTTCCACAACGAGAACCTCGGGGGTCACCTCAAAACCGGCCATACGGGGTCACTTCAAAACCGGCCATAGGAAGCCGACCCAGAACACTTCATCTATACCCTGCCGGAGGTGGTTCCGGCAAGCCGTTCTTTCGGGTGGCC
>VFZS01000115.1 GCA_016871095.1 Acidobacteriota bacterium | reverse complement strand
TGCTCGAAGCTTCGCTGCGCGCCCCCGCCGCCGCGCCGCTGGCTCTGGCGCGTGGCGGCCAGGTGGTCGAGGTGATGGCGCAGCCGGGCGAGGCGCTCGAGAGCGGGCAGCCGCTGCTGCGCGTGGTGCGCTTCGAGAGGCTGCTGGCTCGTGTCGAGGCGCCCGCCGGCGAGGCCATCCTGCCGGACGTGATGCCGGCGCGGATCGTGGTGCTGGGCCGGGAGGAACGTCCCCTGCGCGGTGAGCGTGTCGCCGTAACGGCGGCGGAGCCAGGCACACAGGGACAGTCGTTCCTGTTTCGCATCCACGCGCAAGGGCTGCCCCTGCGGCCCGGCCTCGCCGTGACCGCATACCTGCGCGCGCCGGGACCACGGCTCAAGGGCGTACTCGTGCCCCGCTCCGCCGTGGTGCTCGCTGAGGCCCGGGCCTGGGTCTATGTGCGCGCCGCCGAGGGCGTCTTCGTGCGCCGGGCCGTTACACTGGAGCGCTCGCTCAACGGGGGCTGGTTCGTTGCCGCGGGACTCGCCGTTGGCGACTACGTGGTGACGGCGGGCGCCCAGGCGCTGCTGTCCGAGGAATCCAAGTCCCTGGCCGGCGCGGGCGAGGAAGACGAAGCGCACTGATGCTCCAGTGGCTGGTCGAGTCCTCGATTCGTCATCGCGGCGTGGTCACGGCGCTGGCCTGCCTGATGACCGCCTACGGCATCTACGTCGCCGCTAACGCCCAGTTCGATGTCTACCCCGAGTTTGCGCCGCCCCAAGTGGTGATCCAGACCGAAGCGCCGGGACTCTCGCCCGAAGAAGTCGAGCAACTGGTGACCCGGCCGGTCGAATACGCGCTCAACGGCGTGCCGCAACTGGAGTCCATACGCTCGCAGTCGCTCCAGGGTTTGTCGGTGGTGACCGTGCAATTCCGGGAGGGCGCCGAGATCCTGCGGGCGCGGCAGACCGTCAACGAGCGTTTGGCCGAGGTGGCGGAGCGGCTGCCGCGGGGCGTGCATACGCCAGGCATGGCGCCGCTGACCGGAGCGACCAGCCTGATCCTGGCCGTCGGGCTGACCTCGCGGGAGCGCACGCCGATGGAGCTGCGCACCTTCGCCGATTGGACCGTGCGGCCCCGGCTGCTGGGCGTTCCCGGCGTGTCCCGCATCTCGGTATATGGCGGCGAGGTGCGGCAGTTGCAGATCCAGATCCGGCCCGAGCGTCTGGCCGCGTACAACCTGCCCCTGAAGGACCTGGTCGAAGCGGCCCGCGCGGCCACCGGCGTGCGCGGCGCGGGCTTCGTCGAGACCGCCGCGCAGCGGATTGTGCTGCGCACCGAAGGGCAGTCGCTTTCGCCCGCCGAGCTGGGCGAAGTCATCGTGGCTCACCGCCAGGGCATTCCGCTGCGCCTGCGCGACGTGGCCCGCGTGGCGGAAGATGCCGAACCGAAAATCAGCGAGGCCGCCATCGCCGGCCAGCGCGGCGTCATCGTGCTGGTGGACAGCCAGTTCGGCTCGAACACGCTGGAGGTGACCGCGGCGGTCGAGAATGCGCTCGAGGAAATGAAGCCGGCCCTGGAGGGGCAGAAGATCCAGCTCCACCCCGCTCTGTTTCGCCCGGCCAATTTCATTCACACCTCCATCCGCAACGTGAGCGTCTCACTGCTGCTGGGCGGCTTGCTGGTGTGCGCGGTGCTGTTCGGTTTCCTGCTGAACGCGCGCACGGCCTTCATCTCGCTGACCGCTATTCCGCTGTCGCTGCTGGCGGCGGTCATCGTGCTGGACCGGCTGGGGCTGAGCCTCAACACCCTGACGCTGGGGGGCCTGGCCATCGCCATCGGCGAGGTGGTGGACGACGCCATTATCGATGTAGAGAACATCTTCCGGCGGTTGCGCGAGAACGAAGCGGGCGGCTCGCTCCGGTCGCGCCTCCGGGTAGTGCTGGAAGCCTCGCTCGAGGTGCGCAGCGCAGTGGTATACGCCACCTTCGTGGTGGCGCTGGTGTTCCTGCCGGTGCTCACCATGACGGGCCTGCAAGGGCGGCTGTTCGCGCCGCTGGGGCTGGCCTATGTCCTGGCGATCCTGGCCTCGCTGGTGGTGGCGCTGACCCTGACCCCGGCGCTGTCCTACCTGCTGCTGGCGCGGCCCGGCGCGGCGCGCGGCGAGGCTCGCCTGGTACGGTGGCTGAAGGCGCGCTACACGGCGTTGCTGGGAACGGTCTTCCGGCGACCCGCGCCGCTGGTGGCCGGCGCGGCCGTCTTGTGCGCCGCTTCCGCCGCCCTGATCCCCTTCTTCGGCGCCACCTTTCTTCCGGAATTGCGCGAAGGATACTACGTGGTCTGCTTCTGGGCCACGCCCGGCACCTCGCTGGAGGAATCGCTGCGCCTGGGCCGGAACGTGACGCGCGACCTGCTGGCCAGCCCCAACGTCCTCTCGGTGGCACAGCAGGTGGGCCGCGCCGAGAAGGGCGAGGACGTCTGGGGCACTCATTACTCCGAGTTTCACGTGCAGATCAACCCCGCCTCCCAGGCCAACGGGGAGGAAGTGGAAGCCGAGATTCGCAGGATCGTGAGCCGCTTTCCCGGCGTCAACTTCGCCATCCATTCTTTCCTGGTAGAGCGCATGGAGGAGATCCTCTCCGGCGTCATCGGGCAGGTGGTGGTGAAGATTTTCGCCGACGACCTGGATTTGCTGGACCGCAAGGCGCAGGAGATCGCGGCGGTCCTGGCGGGCGTGCGCGGCGCGACCGACGTGCGGGTGGAGTCGCAGCCCGGCGTGCCCGAAATCCGCCTCGCGTTGCGCCGCGACCGCCTTCAGCAACTGGGCTTCGAGCCGGTGGAAGTCCTCGAAGCGGTGGGGACCGCCTACCAGGGCACGGTGGTGTCCCAGGTGTACGAGGGCAACCGCGTGGTGGACGTGAACGTGATCCTGGATCCCGATCTGCGCCGCGACCCCGCGGCGATCGGCGGGCTGCTCGTAGACAACGGCGCTGGAGTGCGTGTTCCACTGCGGGCGCTGGCCCAGATCCGCCAAACCTCCGGCCGCTATTCGATTCTGCACGACGGCACGCAGCGTCGCCAGGCGGTCATCTGCAACGTGCACGGCCGCGACGTGTCGTCGTTCGTTGAGGAGGCCCGTCGCGAACTCCGCCGGAAAGTGGTTCTCCCGCCCGGAGCCTACACGGTCTTCACCGGAACGGACGTGGCGCGCGAGGAAGCGCAGCGGGAGCTGCTGCTTCACTCGCTGCTCGCCGGAGCGGGCATTCTGCTGCTGCTGGCCATGGTCTTCCGCAGCGCGCACAATCTGATGCTGGTGCTGGTGAACCTGCCCTTCACGCTGGTGGGCGGAGTAGTGGCGGTGTTCCTGACGGGCGGATGGCTGACCGTGGGCTCCATGGTCGGATTCGTGACCCTGTTCGGCATCACCATGCGCAACTCCATCATGATGGTGTCGCACTTCGAACATCTGGTCCGCGACGAAGGAGCGGCCTGGGGCCTCGAGGCCGCGCTGCGCGGGGCTTCCGAGCGCCTGGCGCCGGTGCTGATGACGGCGCTGGCGACTGCCCTCGGCCTGCTGCCGCTGGCCTTGGGTAGCGGGGAGGCCGGCCGCGAGGTCGAGGGCCCCATGGCCATCGTCATCCTCGGCGGCCTGGTCACCTCGACCGCGCTCAACCTCCTGCTGCTGCCCTGGCTGGCCCTGCGCTTCGGCCGCTTCGCCCCCCGCACGCCTGAGTGACCGCACTTCCCGGCTGTACTGCTATCCACCACTCTCTTGGCAGCGTGCGATGATTCCGGAGCCGCCGGATCGGGTCGGGTGACCGGGATTGCGCCCGGCCGCCCTCCCACACCACCGGACGTGCGGTTTTCCGCATCCGGCGGTTGAACGCGGCGGCCCTGACGGCTGGCCGCAAGGTCCGATGGCGCTGGAAACCCATACCGCCGCAGCACGGCAGTGGGTCAGCGGCCCTCTCAGGCCGATCGGGCGCCTGCCAACCGCTTGGCATCACACGACCGTCACATAGGTGACTCGAAGAGTATACACTGACTAGGGTCGAACGGCCATGCGCACTGAATCCCGCACTGCTCCGCAAGCGACAGGCTCCGCCGTCAGGTTCCGTCCCGAGTTCCTGGATTTCCAGCGCGGCATCCGCGTGGGCAACCTCGAGGAGAACGAGCGCATCACGCGCATCCTCAAGCTGGCCCTGGAGAGCCGCTTCGGACAGCCCTTCGTCACCGAGCGCTGGGGCCGGGGCGTACACTGGCAGTGGATCTCGTGGCTGCCCCGCGCCAACCGCGCCGCCAAGCCGCTCTCCTCACACTACAGCTTCGGCTGCGCCAAGTTCTTCATCTCGCTGCACCGCGAGGAGGAGATGTTCAAGTGCGGTCTCCAGCTCGAGCGGGGGTACCTCAAGGCCCCGCGCGGGCACAAGGACTGGGCGCTGCGTCCGGACTGGGACTGGATCCGGCTGCTGGCCGCCCTCAAGCCCAGCGGCCCCATCGAGCAGCATCTCAAGCGCCTGCTGCGCGAGGGTTTCTGGCTTTACGCCGGGACCTGGGACGAGGAGTCGCAGTGCTTCTCCCGCCGCGATTTCCCGGGAGTCACGAAGTTGCGCCGGATACTGGAGGGCGCCACGGCCAACCGGTGGGCCGGCTTCCAGCTTTTCTACGGCATGCGCGAGAGCGAGGTGCGCACCGCCACCGGCGTGGATCTGGTCGAGTCCATGCTGGCGGTGTTCCGCGAAGTGACTCCGGTGATGAACCTGACCATGCAGATCCGTCTGGAGGAGGAACGCTGAGGGGCGCTGCTGAAATGCCCGGAACCGCTCGCTTACGCTCGCGGCTCGGCTAGGGCGGTCAACACCGACACCGAGCCGCGACCGTCAGGGAGCGGTCCCTCCGATCCCTGTCTCAGCACCGTCTGACGGGCGCTACGCTTCAGGGGCCAAGTGAGCCAACTGGGTCCGCAGGTTCTCGTGGGCTCGGAACATCAGGGACTTCACCGCCTGCACCGAGCAGCCCAGCGACCGGGCGATCTGATCGTAACCCAGCTCGTCGTACTTGTGCAGCAGCACCACCACGCGCTGCCGCTCGGGCAGCGCCGCGATCGCGCGGCGGACCTCCGTCCGCATCACCTCGCCGAGCAGCGTCTCGTCGATACGCGACCGGGGATCCGCCAGCGGACGCCGTACGCCCCGCGCCGCCAGGGCATCCACGCTGTCCTGGCCCCGCTCGCGGCGGTGATTGCGGATCCAGTTGAACACCAGGTTGGTGGCGATGCGGTAGATCCATCCGGAGAACTTGGCCGTCGGCTCGTAGCGGGCCCGCGACAGGTAGATGCGGACGAACACTTCCTGCGCCAGCTCCTCGGCGATTTCCCGGTTCTGCACCATGCGGTAGAGGTAGCGGACGATGGGGTCGCGGTAGCGGTTCAGCAGTTCGGCAAAGCAGGCATCGTCGCCCGCCTTGACGCCCACCATCAACTCGATGTCCGAGGCTACTGCCGCCAGCATAAGACCCCGCGGGGGCAAGCTAGAAGGCCCGCGCTCTCACCACCCATTATGGGGCGGAGCCTCGCGGGCGCGTGGTTAAATGCCTGGCAAATCAAGGTTAAGAACGTAAAGGCGCTTCCCCGCCCTGGCTGTCTGGCGCTGGTTCGCGTTCGGGCCGGCATGGAAACCACCTCGACTCGGCACGGCCGGGCGCCCCGAACGTGCGGCGCCCGGCCGTCCCAGCCCCTCTACCTGAACGCGCGTCCCATGCGGCCAGGCGCCAGCGCTCCCGCGCCGGGACCCTGCCTCATCGGCGCGAAATGCCGGCGGGGGCCGAAGCCGCCCGCCGGAGGCTCCGGCGGCGCCAGCAACCCCAGCATGATGGCCTGGTGGATGGCCGGTTGCAGCTTGGCGGCCTGTTCCAGCGCCGTCAGCTTGGTCTTCTGCTCGGTGGTCAGGAAGCTCAGTAACTGGGTCCGGACGGCGGCACGGGCCTGCTCGGCCTGCTTCTGGAGGGCGTGGATTTCAAGCATCAGCTTGCCCACCGCTGCGGCGTCGGTCGTGCCCTTGTCCAGCAGGTCGCGCACGGCCTGGTGCTTGGTGCGGATCTGTTCGAATACCGTCCTCTGGCTCTCGATGGCCTTCTGCTGGGCTTGCTGGATGGACTGGATCTGGCTGTCAGTCAGGTTGAGGTACGCCTTCAGCTCATCGAACTGTGGCGCCGGGGGCGTCGCTCCCGGAGGGCCGAATCCCCCGAACCCTCGCGGACCCATCGGTCCCTGCGCCAGCGCGGCGCTCAGTAGTACGAATGGAAGCAACATTCTTGCTCGCATGGTCTTGGTCTCCTTCTCTCGACTCGTTCTGGCTCTCGCCTTCATACTGAGTAGACCCCGAAAACCGCCAAGGGGTTCGTTAAGTTCTTGGTAAATCGGGCTTTACATTCTTAACGTGGGCTTTCCAGGCATTTAACCCCGCGCCCGGCCCGCACCCGCCACAATGGAGAATGAGATAACAGCAGACGATGCGGAAGTGGAGCCTGGATCACCCCCGGCTGTGGCTGGTGCTGATGATCGCCGCCTGCCTGAGCCTCGTGCCGCTGGCCTGGCTCCAGTACCGCTGGATCGCTCAGATCAGTGCCGCCGACCGCGAGCGCCGCCAGGTCCATCTGGGAGCGGCGGTGTCCCGCTTCGTCCGCGACCTGGACGGCGAGGCCGGGCGCGCGCTTCGGCTCTTGCTCTTCGGCCCGATGGGTGGTCCGCGCCGGGATCTGCCAGGCGGGTTCACGCCCTACCTCCGCTTCCTCGAGGCGGGCGGGGAACCTCACCTGGTAAAGAACTTCTACCTGAGCCAGGGTGGAACGGACGGCACGCTGGAGCTGCTCCAGATAGACCTGACCAGCGGTGAGACGACCCCCGTAGCCTGGCCCCCGGAACTCGACCCGCTTCGCGCCCGCCTGGCGCTGTTGAGCCAGAGCCTGGAAGCCGGCCCCAGCCCGCCGCAGCCTCCCTTTGACGGCCAGGCCCTGGCGTTCTTCGCGCCTCGCTGGCAGGGACTGCCCCCGCGAATCCTCCGTGAAGCACGGCCCCCCCGAGTGTTTCCCCCGGTTCTGACCGGTTGGACGATCGTCCAGCTCGACCAGGACTTCATCGCGCAGGAGCTGCTGCCGGAACTGGTGAAGCGGCATTTCCAGGATTCCGGCGTCATGGCTTTCCAGGTGTGCATCGTCAGCCAGCGGGAAGCGGGCCACATCGTTTACGCCACGGACGCGTCACTGGATGATGAGTTCTTCGCTTCCCCGGACCTCTCCGCGCCGCTGCTCAGCCTGCGCCCGGACCGTCCGCCGGGTCTCCGGGAGCCGGGGCCTGGCCGGGCGTTTTTCGCACCGCCGTGGCGGCGTCAGCAATGGCAGCCCAGCGGCCCCGGGGGGCCGGACGCGGGCGAACCCGAAGGCGTCTGGCGCCTACTGGTGCGGCATCGCGCCGGATCCCTGGAGGCCGCGGTGGGGCGGACGCGGCGGCGCAACCTGGCCGTCAGCCTCGCCATCCTGCTGCTGATGTCGGGCAGCCTGGCCGTGCTGCTGGTCTCGACCCGGCGCGCGCAGAAGCTGGCGCGGATGCAGATGGAGTTCGTGGCCGGCGTCTCCCACGAGCTCAAAACGCCGCTGAGCGTCATCTGCTCGGCGGGCGACAATCTGGCCGACGGCCTGGTGGCCGGCGAGCAGCAGGTGCGCCGCTACGGCGCGGTGGTGCGCGGCGAGGGCCGGCGCCTCTCGCGGATGGTCGACAAGATCCTGGGCTTTGCCGGCATCCAGAGCGGGCACGCCCGCTACGAGATGGAACCCGTGGAGGTGAGCGAGGTGGTCGCGGCGGCGGTGGCCGCCTGCGAGCCCGAGATCCGCGCCGCCGGCTGCACGCTGGAAACCACGCTGGAGCAGGACCTGCCCCCCATCCTGGCGGACTCAGTATCCCTCACGCATTGCCTGCGCAACCTCATCGACAACGCCCTCGCCCATGGCGGCGAAGGCAAGTGGATCGGCGTGCGCGCGCGGGCAGTCGGGGAGAGCCAGCGCCGCGAGCTGGAGATCGCCGTCGAGGACCGCGGCCGCGGCATCGAACCCCGGGACCTGGCGCGGATCTTCGATCCCTTCTATCGCGGCGGGCGGGCTGTCCAAGACCAGGTGCGCGGCTTCGGTCTGGGGCTTACCCTGGCGCGACGCATTGCGGAAGCGCACTCCGGCGCGCTCAGCGTCGAGAACGTTCCCGGCCAGGGCGCCCGCTTCATCGTGCGCATCCCGGCGCTGGCCGGTTTCGCCGCCGAGGAGGAGAATGGAACGACGGATCCTGCTGATCGAGGATGAGCCCGGCCTGGTGCTAACCCTCACCGACCGCCTGGTGCGCGAGGGCTACGCGGTCGAGAGCGCCACCGATGGGGACACGGGTCTGGCGCGGGCTTCCAGCGGCGCGTTCGATCTGATCATCCTCGACCTCATGCTGCCGCGCCGCAGCGGTCTGGACGTGTGCCGCCAGCTTCGCCAGTCCGGAGTCGAGACGCCCATCCTGATGCTCACCGCCCGCAGCCAGGTGGTGGACAAGGTAGTCGGACTCCAGCTCGGCGGCGACGACTACCTCACCAAACCCTTCGACATGATGGAGTTGCTGGCGCGGGTCGAGGCGCTGCTGCGGCGCGCGGCCCGCGGCCCGGTGACCTCCGGAGCGGTCTACAGCTTCGGCCCGGTGCGGGTGGATTTCAAAAGCGCCGAGGTGACCCGCGACGGGCAACCGGTGGTTCTTTCGGCGCGCGAGTTCCAGCTTCTTCGCTACCTGATCGAGAACCGCGGGCGGGTGGTTTCCCGCGAGGAGCTACTGAAGGA
Organism: Acidobacteriota bacterium; assembly: GCA_016871095.1. Lineage (GTDB taxonomy): Bacteria > Acidobacteriota > Terriglobia > Bryobacterales > Bryobacteraceae > VFZS01. The sequence continues at coordinate 1,937 of VFZS01000115.1, read as the reverse complement.
CGTTTGGGGCTACCACGCCCTGCCCTCCACGCGCACCGTGGACGTGCACATGGCCTGGCTGCGCCAGAAACTGGAAGCCAACCCCAAGCACCCCGAGTTCATCCTCACCCTGCGCGGCCTGGGCTACAAATTCGCGGGGTGAGGCGGCGGGGCGGCTTCGCAGGCGGCGCCGGGCTCTCAGGCCCCCGACGCGCCGCGCCACGGATCCACGACCCGGATGCCGCAATGTTCGAAATCGTTGGTGTTACGAGTTGCCACCGCCGCGCCGCGCGAACGGGCGATGGCCGCAACCTGCGCGTCGAATTGGGTGATGGGCCGGCCCATGGTCCGGCGAGCGGCAGCGATCTTCGCAAACATGCCGGCGGCATCGCCATCGAACGGCAGGATTCGTCCGGCGAAGTCCTCCTCGAACATCGCCTCGATGGCGGACTGCAAAGCCCGGCGCCGCCTGCCCTCCGGCAGCAGCTCGAGGCCGTATAGAATTTCCGCCTGGGCGATCGTCGTGGTGAACAGCCGCGCCGCCGGGTGCGCCGCCAGCCAGCGAAGGACCTGTGCCGCGGGGGCCGGCTTCATCACTTCGGAGAGAACGTTCGTGTCCAGAATGATCATCGGGGGAGCTTGGGAGGCTTCCGCAGCGGATCACGGGGCACATCTGGCAGGTCCACTCCGCCCAATCCGGCAAACCGCGCGCGAATGGATTCGGCCAGGTTCCCCCGGCCCGCCCCCCCGGGGGTGAGCGCCACCTTCAGAATCTCGCGAGCTTCTTGCTCCATCGAGCGGCCGTGGCGAGCGGCGCGGATTCGCAGCCGCGCTTTGGTGTCCGTGTCCAAGCGGCGGACGGTAATGCTGGCCATACAGCAATGATAGCATTGATTGCATTGCTGGCCCTGCTTACCGGCATTCCCGGCTGGACCCTCACTGTCAGGCTCCGAGTGAGCCGACCAGGGGGTCAGCTCGCAGGCCCGGGGCCTGCCCCACAAGGAATTCAGTGGCTTCGCGTTTCGCGCAAGTGTTCAGAAACTCACCCGCGCGGTCAACTGGAAACTCCGATTGCCATCGGTGCTGATGGTTCCCAGGATTCTCCCATAGGTGGAGGTGCCTATGGTGGCGGCCGGATTCGAGAAGTTGGGATGGTTGAAGAAATTGGTCGAGACCATCTCCAGCCGCGTCTTCAGGCGTTCGTAGAGGACGAAGTCCTTGTTCAGACCGAAGTGGAACACGCTGATGCCGGGGCCTTGGATGACGTTCGGTCCAGAGGTGCCGAAGCGGCCGACACCCGCGGGGGGCGCCACAAAGGCCGCCGTGTCGAACCAGCGGTCCAGGGTGCGCTGCGCGACCGGCAGGTTGCCGTCGCCCACCCGGTCGGGCCGTCCTCCGAAGCGATTGGTGTTCGAGGGATCGGAGCCAGAAAACGAGGGGTTGAAGAACAGCCCCGCCTGGTAGACGTAGGTGCCCGCCGCGGTCCAGCCGCCCAGGATGTGGTCCACCACCCCGGGCAGCCCGCCCAGGAAACGCCGGCCCTTTCCAACGGGCAGCTCATATATGCCGACCACCACCCCGCGCCAGTCCGGAATCGCGCTGATTCGCGAGCGCTCGCGCCGCCGGTCGAACGCGTCCTCGATGCCGGTAGTGTCATCACCCACGCTCTTGGCCCAGGTCAGGTGCGCCTGGTAGTAGAGTCCCCCTTTCGCGTGCCGCTCGGCCTTGACGACCCCGGCGTGATAGTTGTGCGCGCCTCCGTTCTCCTGATAGTTGGCGGTGAACAGGTACGGGAACGGCGCCAGCGGCAGCTTCGCGGAGTAAGGCCTGGCATCCGCCGGGGGCTGGTTCAGGTTGCGGGTGTAGCCGTTCTTGCGAGACAGGCTGGACATATAAGTCAGCGACAGGCCCATATCCCCCACTTGCTTCTCCGCGGTGAGGTTGATCTGCGTGTTGTA
>VFZS01000114.1 GCA_016871095.1 Acidobacteriota bacterium | reverse complement strand
CGCGAATCATCATCTGACGCCGGGTTGTGTTCAACGCGGCGTAGCGGGCCTCGGCGTGCTCTTCCGCGCCCCCGATCTTGATGGCCTGCACCCCCGCGAACAACTCGGCCAGGAAGCCGGTCACCGCGTCGGACGCCAGCCCTTTGAGGCGTTGGTAGCGAAATATCAAGTCGCCGCTGTCGGCCTGTCTGCCTGGAATGTTGACTTTTCCCGGACCGTCGCATAGAATCGGCCTGGTTGTCGCCATGGCGCGGGCGGGTCTTTGTCGGAAGCGCCACATCGGTGTATAATTGCACCAGAGCTGACGCCTGGCACAGCTTGAGATCCCGCAAGGAGCTATTTGCTTGCACGACCGATCTGATTTGCTGCTTCCCCGCGACCGCTATTTCGGCCCTGAGCCGCGGCAGCGGGAGATCGCCCAACATCTGTATACGGAGGTGGCGGGCCTGCCCCTGGTCTGTCCCCACGGACACGTTGACCCACGCATGTTCGCCGATCCGGACTACTCCTTCGGCAGCCCGGCCGATCTCCTGATCATTCCCGATCACTACGTTTTTCGGATGCTCTATTCCCAGGGCGTGGGGCTGGAGGCGCTCGGGGTGCCGCTGCGCCAGACCTTTGAGGTTTCCGAAACCTCAAAGGTCTCTCTTGAGACCGACCACCGCACGATCTGGCAGACCTTCGCCGATCGCTTCTATCTTTTCCGCGCCACGCCCACCGGCATGTGGCTGACGCAGGAGCTGGTCGAGGTCTTTGGCGTCCAGGAGAAGCTCACCGGCGACTCCGCGCAGCGCATCTACGACCAGATCGCGGACTGCCTGGTGCGCCCCGAGTTCCGGCCGCGCGCCCTCTTCGAGCGCTTCAACATCGAGGTGCTGGCGACCACCGACGCGGCGACCGATCCGTTGGCGCATCACCAGGCGCTGGCCGCGTCCTCCTGGTCCGGCCGGATCATTCCCACCTTGCGGCCCGATGCGGTTGTCAACCTTCATGCGCCGGGCTGGCGACAAAATGTGGCTGCACTGGCCGCGGTCAGCGGCATCGAGACCGGCAGCTACCGGGGTTTCATACAGGCGCTGGAGGATCGCCGGGCCTATTTCAAGAGCCTGGGCGCGGCCGCGACCGATCACGCCGCGCTCACGCCCTATACCGCCGAGCTGTCCGACGCCGAGGCCGAGACGATCTTCGGCCGCGGTCTGGCCGGTCGGGCCACGGCCGACGACGCCGTGCGTTTCGCCGGCCACATGCTGATGGAGATGGCGCGCATGAGCATCGAGGATGGGCTGGTGATGCAGCTTCATCCCGGCTCGTTCCGCAACCACAACGTCGAGGTGTTTGCCCGACACGGCCTCGACAAGGGCGCCGACATCCCCATCGCTACCGAGTACACGCGTAATCTGAAGCCGTTGCTCGACAAATATGGTCGTGATGCACGGCTGCGGTTGATCCTCTTCACCCTGGACGAGACCACCTACAGCCGCGAGCTCGCGCCGCTGGCGGGTCACTACCCCGCGCTCAGGCTCGGCCCGCCCTGGTGGTTCTTCGACAGTCTGAACGGTATGACGCGCTACCTCGACCAGGTGGTGGAGACCGCAGGGCTCTACAACACCGCAGGCTTCAACGACGATACCCGCGCATTTCCCTCGATCCCGGCCCGTCACGACCTGTGGCGGCGCGCCAGCGTCAACTGGCTGGCCGGCCTGGTCGTGCGCGGCATCGTGGACCTGTGCGATGCCGAAGACATGGCGCACGACATGGCCTATCGCCTGGCGAAACAGGCATATCGGTTGTGAGGGCGGCAGATGGCAGATGGCAAACCTGTCCTGAGCGTAGTCGAAGGATGGCAGATGAAGGAACGTTACCATGAACGACCCGACTCTCAACCTTAACCTCAACCTTAACCTTGACCTCAACCTCCTCCCCTCCTCCATCGCCGCGACGGCCGAGGCTGGGTTCGGGCTGGCGAGGACCGATGCGGGGCTGAGGCTGGCAGTGCTGGCGCCGATGACAGGCGGCCGGCAGGAGGCTGCCGCGGCGCTGCTGGCCGATTTCGAGGGGGAGACGAGCGAGCAAGCGGGCAAGACATTGCTCCTCGGCCCCACCAGCCCGCGCAACGCGGCCGCGCTGCGCCGCCATTTGCCGTGGCTGCGACCACAGCCTTTGGGCCTGCGCACCTCTGCGGGCCTGGGCGACCGGCTCGGGCTGGCGACGCCCGGTCACGTGCAGGCGGTGCGCGCGGCGGGCGGCGGCATCGCGCCGATCTTCGCGCAGCAATCCATCCGCGAGATGACGCGCACCGGCCGTACGCCGCAGCAAGTGATGGACGATGCGACCTGGGGCGTCTTTCAGGAGGGCTGGCAGGCGGGCGTGGGCGCGGACGCGGATCACCTCAAGACGACGGCCGACATTGATGTGTGCGCCGCGGCCGGCTTCACCTTCTTCACCATTGATCCCGGCGAGCACGTGGATGGCGCGGCCGATGCAGATGATGCGGTCACGCTGGGCCGCAAGTACGATGCGCTGCCCTGGCTGAGCCTGGAGACCAGCGCCTCAGCCCTGCGGACGGCCTATGTCGGCAAATGGCTGGAGATCGAAGGTCAAGAAATCGCCTTCGACGACGAGACGTTAGTGCGCGCCGCGGTGAAGTATGGCCGCGCGGTGATGCATGTGGCCGCGATGTACCGGCATTTGACCTCACTCCTCACCCCCTTCGCCCCCTCTCCCCTCTCCTGTAAGGAGAGGGGAGAGGGGGTTGGGGGGAGCGGGGCGAGGTTTGAGCTTGAAGTCTCCGTAGACGAGACCGACACCCCGACCACCCATGCCGAACACCTCTTCATCGCTCGCGAGCTGCGCAGGTTGGGCGTCATGTGGGTCAGCCTGGCCCCGCGCTATGTCGGCCGGTTCGAGAAAGGGGTGGACTACATCGGCGATCTGGCGACGCTGGAGGCCGACCTGGCAGGACACGCGGCCATCGCGCACAGCCTGGGACCCTACAAGCTCAGCCTGCACTCCGGCTCCGACAAGTTCAGCGTCTACCCGCTCGCGGCCCGGCAGACGCGAGGTTCGGTGCACCTCAAGACGGCCGGCACGAGCTATCTGGAGGCGCTGCGCACCGTCGCCGACCTCGATCCAGCCCTTTTCCGCGAAATCTACGAGTTTGCCAGGGCGCGTTACGAGACAGATAAAGCGAGCTACCACGTCTCCGCGCAGTTGGCTCGCACGCCTGCGCCCGCGGCGCTGGCGGACCGCGATCTGGCGGGCTTGCTCGATCAGTTCGACGCACGGCAGGTGTTTCACGTCACGTTCGGCTCGGTGTTGCGCGAGCGCAGGGCCGATGGCCGGCCGCTGTTCTACGACCGCCTGATGGGGCTTCTGCGCGACCACCCGGACGCCTACGCCGCCCATCTGAAGGCGCACTTCCTGAAGCACCTCTTACCGTTCGTTGCACGGGCTTGATCGCCCCACCCTTTCTTGGAAGGACTTGACCGATGGATCTGCATGAAATCACCCTGACTTATGACTTCTCCGGCCGCACCGTCATCATCACCGGCGGCGCGGGCATCTTGGGCGGCGAGATGGCCTGCGCGCTGGTGGGCTGCGGCGCGAATGTGGCGATCCTCGACCGCGATCCCAAGCTCGCCGACCGGCTGATCGAGCGCATCAAGATGATGGAGAAACCCGGCATCGGCCGCGCCGCGGTGGTCTACGCGGACGTGTTGCAGCGCGACACGTTGCTGCAGGCCGAGGAGGTGATCCGCCGGGAGTTCGGCGCGGCCGATGCGCTGATCAACGCGGCCGGCGGCAACAAACCCCAGGCGACCACCAGCGCGGACCTGAGCTTCTTCGACGTGCCCGCGGACGCGCTGCGCTTCGTGTTCGATCTGAACATGCTCGGCACGGTGATCCCCTGCCAGGTGTTCGGACAGGGGATGGTGGAGCGCGGTGAGGGGGTGATCCTGAACATCTCCTCGATGAGCGCGTATCGGCCGCTCACGCGCGTCGCGGCCTATTGCGCGGCCAAGGCCGGCGTCAGCAACTTCACGCAATGGCTGGCGGTTCACATGGCGCAGACCTATTCCCCGCGCATCCGCGTCAATGCGCTTGCGCCTGGCTTCTTTCTGACCGAGCAGAACCGTTTCCTGCTCACCGATAGGGAGACCGGCGAGTTGACCGCGCGCGGTCGTGCGATCATCGAGCACACGCCAATGGGCCGCTTCGGCGTGCCCGAGGACTTGCTCGGCGCGGTGTTGTGGCTGCTCTCGCCCGCCTCGGCCTTCGTCACCGGCGTGGTGTTGCCGATTGACGGCGGGTTCGCGGCGTTCAGTGGGGTGTAGAGATAGCAAATGGCAAATCGTCGCCACGGTGCAAACTGCCATCTGTAGCTTGCCCGTTTGAAAAAGGAGTGAACCGAAGTGAAAGTTCTCGTCTACCGACCGGCGGAGGTCATTTTCCCGCGCACCACACGCTTCGAAGCGCGCGTCGACGATGCGCTCGGCGAGCCGCTAGACGGCATCGTGGTTGTGGAGGGCCAGGCCAAACTGCTACGCGACAGGCGGGCCAAAGATCTGCCGCTCTACCGCGACGTCCGCACCCAGCCGCTGCAAGATGTCGCCATCAAACTCATTCCGTACTCCGCCTGGGACAACCGCGGTAAGTCCGAGATGACCGTCTGGATGCCGATGGCATGGTGAGTCAGCCGAGGCACGGGCGCTGGAGGCGTATGGCGTCTTCTGAACTGTCTGCTACTGACCTTCGGCGGGCCCCGCATTCGGGGTGGAGGCTGCCAGGCGCGGTTTCGCCCAATGCCCATCGGCCGCGGCATGAGCGGCGCCAATCTGTGGGCCTGCAATGACCCGTTTGGGGCAAGTTGCCGGGGACTACCAGCACGGCGCGTTGATCGGAGTCGAGGTAAACGCTTGCAGCACCGGTCAAGTCATCCGCCACGGGCGACCGAGGCTTCGTCGTGAGCTCAGCCGAACGGTCGCTGCAACGCTGGCGAAGTCGCCTGCGGCGACGAGAGCCAGCCGACGCAGAGCCTGTCCTGAGCTTGCCGAAGGATCGGCTGTGCAGTGGTGGCAGCGGTTTTCAACCGCCCGACCGGCGGGCTTGGCATTCCTTGCCCGACGTTCTAGGTGACCGTCACCCTGACGGTGGATGCCGGGGGCGGCCGATGCCACGGTCTTGGCGCAGGAGGGGCGCATCGGGCTGCGCCAGTGGCGCATTCTGCGCCTGGTAGACGAAGCGTTAGAGCAGGGCGGGGTGCTGACCGAGGAGGACCAGGCGCGGGTGCTGGGAGTACCGAAAGGCGGCTTCGCCCGGCTAGATTCGCCATGATCACCAGCGAACGCATTCATCAGATCATCCACGGCCGCCGCGCCCACCAGGCGCCGGCGCTGCTGCGTCATCCTGAGACCGATCGCTATGCCCTGGTTGGCGCGGCGCTGTTCGACAGCGCGATCGGAAACCTTCGCGAAGGGCTTGCGATCCAGGTCGCGGGGGCGACCATCGTGCAGGTCTGCCCGCCCCATGAGCTGCCGGAGGGCATCCCGATCGTTGACGTGGCGGGCTGCTATGTCATGCCTGGCCTGATTGATGCGCACGTGCACAGCGAGGATTGGCATGCGCCGCTCTATCTGGCCAACGGGGTCACGACGGTGCGCGATGTGGGCTGCGCGCTCGCGGCGGTGCTCGCACGACGTAAGCAGTGGAACGCGCCGGCTGCGGCCGCGCCGCGGCTGGTCTGTTGCGGGCCGTTGCTCGACAGCCCCGGCAAAACGTGGCGGGCGATGGGCAGCATCGTGTCGTCGCCGGAGCAGGCGGTTGCGATGGTGGATCGCTGGGTCGCAGCGGGGGTTGACCAAATCAAGCTGTACGCCAGCCTGAACGAAGCCTGCTTCCGAGCGGCCTTACAGCGGGCGCACGAGCACGGCAAGCTTGTGCTGGCGCACCTGCAAGACTGCCTGGATGCGCGGGCGGCTATCGAGGCCGGGGTGGACGGCATCGAACACCTCTCCGGCTTCGCCGAGGCGCTTTGGCCGGAGCGACGGGCGGCCGGCGAGGGGTGGCGCCGGCTCTGGGCCGAGCTGGAACGCGACCGGGTCCAGCGGCTGGTGGAGCTTGTAGTGGCGCGCGGCGTGTGGCTGCCCGTCACGCGCGTGGTGTGGCATCGGCTCGATGCCGCCTGGAGCCCGTTCGACCCGGACCATCCGGAGAACCGTTATGTCCCGTGGCCGCTGGAGGTGTGGTGGGCCTTGCACTACGGCGGAGTCATGTCGGCCGGCGAGCGGGTCGAGTGGAGCCGCGCCCTGGCGGGCATGCAGCTTTTCACTGCCGCGTTGATCGAGGCCGGCGCCCGCGTGATTCCCGGCAGCGATGCACCCTTCATCAAGGTCATGCCCGGCTTCGGCCTGCAGGACGAGCTGGAGCTGTTGTGCGAGTGCGGCATGGCGCCGGCCGCCGCGCTGACGGCCGCCACACGGCTGGCGGCCCAGGCGTTGGAGGTTAGTCACCTGGTGGGTACGCTCGAGGCCGGGAAGCAGGCCGATCTGTTGGTGCTGGCGGGCGATCCGGTAGCCAGCTTGCGCAACCTTCGCAAGATCCTGGCGGTAGTGCGTGGGGGCGTCTGGCATCGTCCCGAACTGCTCCTGGCTCAAGCCGTCCGCCATGCGGCGACCGCCAACTTCGCCGAGCTGCGGCGGTTCGATGAGTTTTACTAGAGCTGCGATCCACCTCACCACCGAGACTTGGAGCGAGTATGCGTATTCTCATTGCCGATGGCCAGGAACGCGTCAGGTTCGCGTTGCGGGTGCTGTTAGCGCAGCAGCCCGGCGTGGCCGTCGTCGCCGAGGCGTCAAACGGTCAGGAGTTGTTGACGCAGGCCCGCCTAAACGCGGCGGAGCTGGCGCTGGTGGATTGGGAACTGCCGGGGCTGGCTGAGGCGGGCGGTCTGCCGGTCTTCCGGCATTCCTTCCCCGCCCTCCAGATCGTGGTTCTGAGCAGCCGGACCGGCGTCAGCCGGGCGGCCCTGGCCACGGGCGCCGATGCTTTTGTGAGCAAGAGCGACCCGCCGGAACGCCTGTTGGCTGTTGTGCGCAGCTGCGGCGCGCCGGCCGAATGAGGAGGTCAGGACGGGGAGGACTATCTTCATCGTCGAAACGCCACACAAACGTGACCAGGAGAATAGGCAGGCATATCATGACGACTTCCTTGATGACCCCTGAACGGATTGACCACCTGCTGGCGACCTACCGCGATGGTCTGCTGCAGAGCACCATGCCTTTCTGGTTCCCGCGCGCGGTGGATGAACAGCACGGCGGTTTCATGTTCTCACGCGACCGGGACGGCTCGCTGCTGGACACAGACAAGGCCATCTGGCTGCAAGGTCGGGCCTCGTGGCTGCTGGCGACCCTCTACCGCGAGGTGGAGCCGCGGCCGGAGTGGCTGCAATGGTCGCGGCATGGCATCGAGTTCTTGCGTCGCCACGGCTTCGACGCGGATGGCCGCATGTTCTTCCTGGTGGATCGGGAAGGCCGGCCCCTGCGCAAGCGCCGCTACATCTTCAGCGAGACGTTCGCCATCGCCGCGCTGGCCGCCTACGGGCGCGCGGCAGGGGACACGGCCGCGACTGCCGAGGCGCTTGCGCTCTACCAGCGCGTGCTGGGCCACCTGAGCACGCCGGGCGTATTGGAGCCGAAGTGGAACGCTCAGGTGCGGCCGATGCGTGGGCTGGCAGTGCCGATGATCATGATCGTCACCGGTCAGATCCTACGCGTTGCCCTGGACATAGGAACGCCAGGCCGCGCCCTTTGCGATCAGACGATCACCCGCTACATCGCTGAAATCAGTCGCTGCCACATGAAGCCTGAGCTGCGCGCTGTGCTCGAAACCGTCGGCCCGAACGGCGAGCTGCTCGACCACTTCGACGGCCGCATGTTGAATCCCGGCCATGCCATCGAGGCTGCCTGGTTCATCATGCAAGAGTCGCGCTGCCGGGGCAACGATCCTGAGCTGCTTCAGATCGGCCTCACGATCCTCGACTGGATGTGGGAGCGCGGTTGGGACAAGGAGTATGGCGGCATCACTTACTTCGTGGACGTCATGGGGCTGCCGGTGCAGGAGTACTGGCACGACATGAAGTTCTGGTGGCCGCAGAACGAAGCGATCATCGCGACCCTGATGGCCTTTCACCTGACCGGGGAGGAGAAATACGCCCGCTGGCATCAGATGATCCACGACTGGACATACGCCCGCTTCCCTGATCCGGTGCACGGCGAGTGGTTCGGCTATCTGCACCGCGATGGTCGTCTGTCATCCTCCATCAAGGGTAATACCTACAAGGGCGCGTTCCACATCCCGCGCATGGAGCTGGTCTGCTGGAAGCTGATGGAGGAAATCAAGCGAGGAAGGTGATGTTATGCTATCGTGCAGGCGGCATGACGAAGACCAGAGGAGGGGCGCATGAACGGCATCGAGGTGTACCGCATCGCCGTCCATCCTCGACGGCCCGATGTCGGAGGCCAAGAAGTCCCCCATAAACAGGCGGCCCCTACCCGGCGATCGTGCTCATCTCCGGTTCGGCTGGCCTTGGGACCGGCACTCGTGACGGCGTCGCATCTCAGATCCATAGTACGGGTCACTCGCTCGGCAACTTCAGCGCGGTGTACTGGGGGACGTTGTCCGATCGGCTGAAGCCGCGCGCCGGTTAGCAGTGGTATCTGCTGTCCTACGTCGGACCCCTGGCGTTGATGATGCCCGCGGCCTACATCGCGGCCAGGCTGGAGGGCACGCCGTCCTTATGGCGCGGCCTGGCTGAGCGGTTGGCGAACTCCTTGTCCAAACAAGATGGGCTCAAACGCGCCGCCTGGTTCGTGGCGTTCCTGGCGTGCAGCCTGTGGACCTTCCTTGTCCTCAGCTACTATCGACCCCTGGTACCCACAGATAGCGTCCTGGTCGTCAGGGTCATCACGGCACTCGTGTTCCTGGGCATCGCGTTGGCCGCTCGCCGCAGCCCGCGCTTCGCTGCGTATTGGCGGCTGCCCCTCGCGTTCGCCATCGCCACGGCGGCCCAGGCGCTGGACTACCACCTGGACCCCAACGCCTGGCTGCTGCCGGCGCTTGGCATCGGCTCTCCGGATTCGCCTGCGGGTTGGGCGGTTGACAAGCTGCAAAGCTCGCTCCTGATCATCATCCCGATCATCTTCTGCACTCTGCTCTCCGGCGAGGACATGGGATCCATCTACGTCCAGCGCGGCAAGCTCAAGCCGGGACTCGCCATCGGGCTGGGCACGTTCGTCGCGGCCGCGCTGCTTGCCATCCCGTGGGCCAACTGGCTTCTTGGCGGCCGCGATCTGAGCCTGGGCCGCATGCTGCCGTGGGCGCCCTGGGTTCTGATGTTCGTGCTGGCAAACGCCGCGGCCGAGGAGCTGCTCTTCCGCGGGCTGTTCTTGCGCAAGCTGGCCCCGTTGACGGGCGCGTTCGGCGCCAACCTGGCCATCGCGATCCCCTTCGTCCTGATGCACGCGTCCGCCAGCTATTTCACGCAGCCGCTGATCTTCCTGGCGTTCACCTTCCTGTTGGCGCTCGGCTGGGGCGCGATCATGCAGCGGACGGATAGCTGGTGGGGGTCGGTGCTGTTCCACGGTGGGATGGACATCTCCATCGTCCTGGGGATCCTCTCGAATCTACCGTGAAGGAGCCGCATCATGCCCGACATCGCAATCCGTCGCCTGGAGGGAGATGAGAAGCTTGAGGTCATGTACGGCCTCACGTCATATGCGCTGCACGCCTCGCCGCCGCTGACGAACAAGGAAGATTGGGAGGGGATCGTCCGGCCGCGGCAGGGCGTGACCTACATGGCCCTGTACGAGGACGGCGTGCCCGCCTCCGGCGCGGCCAGCACGGCCATGATCTAGAACGTGCGCGGCAGCCTGGTCGGCGCCGGGTATGACGCGTACCGCGACTATCTGCATGCATGAGGCTGCACACCCACGGCATGGGCTTCTTCGTCCACCCTGACTGGGCCAGCGCGAGCCGCAACCGCTTCTGGCTGGCGCGTGCGCTGGTCGGCGGCCAGACCGTCGGGCTGATGCTGTACGATCTCAAGGGCGAGGAGGAGACCAGATTCCTGTTCCGCGCCCTCCGGTTCTACTACGAGTCGGCCCAGGGCCGATATCTGCTCCTCCAGTGGATTGCCCGCCACGTGGATCAGGCGGATCGAGTCGAGCTGAGGTTGGCCCCTACTGAGCACCCGGAGACGTGGCTGGCCGACCTGGCGGTGAAGACCGAGTCCGAGATTCGTGCGCCCATGGGCCGCGTGCTCGACGTGGCGCGGCTCGGCGGAATGCAGGTCGGGCCGGGCGGCTTCACCGCCCGCATCAGCGATCCGCTCTGCCCGTGGAACGAAGGAACATGGCGGTTCGAGGGCAGGGCTGGCGAGCTTCAGGTGGTACACGGCGGCCAACTGGACTGCCACCTGACCATCCAGGGGCTGACCGCGCTGGTCTTCGGCGCGCACGATCCCGATGATTTTGCCATCCGCGGTTGGGGCGACCCGTCGCCGGCCGTGCAGGTAGTTATGCACGCCATGTTCCCGCCAGCGGTCCCGCACTTGCACGAGAGGTTCTAGAACGTCGGTCAAGGAATGCCAAGCCCGCCGGTCGGGCGGTTGAAAACCGCTGCCACCACTGCACAGCCGATCCTTCGGCGTAACCGTTCAGACGGGTGTCCCAGACGCTGCCGCGGCGAGCAGCGCTTGGCTGGGCAAGAGTGACGGGGCCGCCGTGTCTTGGCTTCTGGC
>VFZS01000113.1 GCA_016871095.1 Acidobacteriota bacterium | reverse complement strand
GGCGTCGGCGCCACCGAGGAGCAGGTCAGCCTGCGGGGAGCCGTGCCCCAGCGCATCGACTGTCGCGGCACCAAGGTGGAGGATCTGGCCGGCACCGGGCAGCAGGATTCGCCGGGCGGGTAGCACGTAGCTTGTAGCCTGTGGCTTGTGGCCTGTAGCTTGTGGCTTGTAGCGTGTGGCCTGTGCCTAGTAGCCCGAGGCCTGTAGCTTGCGGGTGGGCCCTCACACTACGAGCTACAGGCTACAAGCTACAGGCCACAAGCCACAGGCCCTCACGCAGTAGTATACTGGTCCCCTCTCACCTCCACACGAGGAGCGACCATGCTGCCTGACTATATCTCCCGAGCGGTTCCCGTACCCCAGGAAAAGCGCGCGCCCTGGTACGTCAACACGGCGCCCAGCTACGCGGGCGTGTTCCTGTGGGTGGCCTTCTACCAATCCATGGCTGAGGGCACCATCAGCCGCGCCGGCATCGGCGTGTGCCTGTTGGGGCTGGCCGTGGCGGGCCTGCTGAGCTGGGCGCTGTACTATTACGCGCCCGCCATGCTGGGCATGAAAACCGGCTACACGCTGTACGTGATCGGTAGTTCCACCTTCGGCACCCGCGGCGGCTACCTGATGCCCGGCCTCCTGATGGGGCTGTTGCAGGTGGGCTGGTTCGCGGTGGGCACCTTCTACTCCACCAAGTACATCCTCAGCGGGTTCCGCGCCGGCGCCCCGGCGGGCAGCCCGCTGTTCATCCTGGTGGCGGTCCTGTGGGGCTGCCTCATGGGCTACGTCGGGGTGAAGGGGATTCAGTACGTGGCCAAGGTGGCGCTCTACCTGAACCTCATCGCGTGCCTGATGGTGCTGCTGGTGTTCCTCCAGACCAGCGGGGGCGTGGGCCAGCACCAGGTGAAACCGGAGGACGCCCATCCCTGGGCGGCCTTCGCGCTGGTGATCCAAATGGTGATCGGCTTCTTCGCCACCGCGGGCGCGGCGGGGGCGGACTTCGGCATGAACAACCGGAACGCCCGGGACATCCGCTGGGGCGGATTCATCGGCATCGCTGTGGCGGTGCTGTACGCGGGCGGCCTGCCGCTTATGTCGGTGGCCGGCGCGCGCGCGCTCAACCCCGGGATGACCGGCTTCGGCTATGACGCGGTGATCGGAACCATCGGCGGCTTCCTGGCCACGGCCATGTTCTTCCTGTTCGCCGTCGCTTCGATCGCCCCGGCTTGCTTCTGCGCGTTCATCATCGGCAACAGCTTCGCCACCATGTTCCCCAGCATCCCCCGCTGGACCTCGACGCTGAGCGGCGTGGCCGTGGCGGTAGTGCTGGCCATCACCGGCGTGGCGGCCAACCTGGCGGGAGTGTTCACCATCGTGGGGGCCTCCTTCGGACCGATTTGCGGCGCCATCACCGCGGACTACCTGCTGTCCGGCCGGCGCTGGGCCGGGCCGCGCGAAGGCATCAACTGGGCCGGGTACATCTCCTGGGCGCTGGGCTTCCTGGTGGGGATCATTCCCTTCCTGCCGGTTTCATCGGAACTGAAGACCGCCGCCCAGCCGGTGGTGGTGTGGAGCTACGTGGTGGGCTTCGGCGTGTATGCGCTGCTGGCCAAGGCGGGGCTTCAGCCCAGGACGGTGTCCGTCACCCAGTAGCGCCATCACCGCTGGCTCACGCTCGCGGCTCGGTTACCGGCTTCGGCGCACTTCACCGAGCCGCGACCGTCAGGGAGCGAAGGCTATCCCGAGCGCCGGCGCCTGAACCTGGTCTTGAGGATGATCGGTGTGGCGGCGAACCCGAAGCGCCGCCGCAGTTGGTTGATCAGATAGCGCTCTTGCGAGAAGTGCAGCGGTTCGGGACGGTCCGTGAACAGGACGAACACCGGCGGACGCACCGCGGCCTGGGTGATGTAGCGCACCTTCGGCTCGCGGGACATCTTCAGCGATTCCAGGAACCGGTTCAACTCGCCGGTGGAGACGCGCTGCGAGCCAGCCTCGTATGCCCTGCGGATCTGAGGCAGCAAACCCTCCACGCCCGCGCCGGTGAGCGCCGATAGGAACACCACCGGGGCGTAGTCCAGGAACTTGAGCTGATCGCGCAGCGCGGTTTCGAAAGCGCGGCGTCCGCCCCCTGCGTTGAGGTCCCACTTGTTGACGCACAGGATGAGGGCGCGCCCGGCCTCGTGCGCGTAGCCCGCGATGGTGGCGTCCAGGCCGACGATGCCCTCGGCCGCGTCCAGCACCAGCAGCACCACGTCGGCCAGGCGGATGTGGCGGCGCGCCATGACCACGCTGAGCTTCTCGGCCATCAGTTTGGTCTTGCCCTTGCGGCGGATGCCGGCGGTGTCCACGAAGACGTAGGTAGCGCCGTCGCGGGTGAGCGTGGCATCCACGGCGTCGCGGGTGGTTCCCGGGGTCGGGGAGACGATGGCGCGCTCTTCGCCCACCAGCACGTTGAGCAAGGTGGACTTACCGACATTGGGCCGTCCGATGATGGCGACCTTGATGCCCTCGGACGCGGGAGCGGCTTCCTCGGGGGCGGAGGCGAATCCCGCGGTGACGTGTTCGAGCAGCTCCTCCAGCCCCAGGCGGTGCTCGGAGGAGACAGGAAATAGATTCGGGAAGCCCAGGGCGTGGAACTCGTGGGCCAGCACTTCGCGGGAAGGCGCATCGATCTTGTTAACCGCGAGGGAGACAGGCTTACCCAACTGGTGCAGCATGCGGGCCAGATCGCGGTCGGCGCCGGTGATCTCGGTGCGGCCGTCAATGAGGAAGATGATGTGAGCGGCGCGCTCCAGCGCCCGGCGGGCCTGGCGCAGCACCTGGGCGGGGATGTAGTCGGGGTCGTGCGGGAGGATGCCGCCGGTGTCGATCAGCTCGAAGCGCCGGCCGCGGTAGTCAGCCTCGCCGTGAATGCGGTCGCGGGTGATGCCGGGCTCGTCGCCCACGATGGCGCGCCGCTGCCCCAGCAGAGCGTTGAACAGGGTGGACTTGCCCACGTTGGGGCGGCCCACGATGACCACGGCGGGAAGTCTGCTGGCGGACGCCATCGAGCTTCATGATAGCGTAAGGCCCGCGGCTATACTAAAGTTTGGCCCGGGCCCCGCAGACGCGCGAGCTTTCCGTGCGGCAGTTCTTCGCCCGCGGAGGACTGCTCTCAAGGTGCCACCCCGCCTACGAGTACCGGCGCGGGCAGGGGGAAATGGCGGAGGCGGTCGAGCAGGCGCTGGCTGAGCGGCGGCACCTGGTTGTGGAGGCGGGCACCGGAACGGGCAAGACCCTGGCCTACCTGTCGCCGGCCATCCTGGCGGGCAGGCGCGTGGTCATCTCCACCGGCACCAAGAACCTTCAGGAGCAGCTCTACTTCAAGGACGTTCCTTTCCTGGAGAAGCACCTGGCGCACGGACTGCGCGTCTGCTACATGAAGGGCCGCGGCAACTACGCCTGCCGCCAGAAGATCTACGACGCCGAGAAGGAGCCGGTCCTGGAAGGCCTCGAGGAGGTGGCGGACTTCGAGATCATCCGCGCCTGGGAGAAGACCACCCCGACGGGCGACCGCGCCGAGATCACGAAGCTGCCCGAGGGGTCCGGCGCCTGGGCCAAGATCGACGCGCGCCGCGAGCTGTGCACCGGGCAGCGCTGCCAGCAGTTCGAGCGCTGCTTCATCACCCTGATGCGCCAGCAAGCCCAGCAGAGCGACATCATTATCGTCAATCACCACCTGTTCTTCGCCGACCTGTCCGTGCGGGAAGACGAGTACGCCGGGATCATCCCGGAATACGGCGCGGTGATCTTCGATGAGGCGCACGAGTTGGAAGAAGTGGCGGGCCAGTACTTCGGGATCTCCGTCAGCAACTACCAGTTCCAGGAGCTGGAGCGCGACCTGCGCGCCCTGGCGCGCCGCAAGGGGTTTGGTTCGGAGGAGCTGGATGGGGCGCTGGAGGCGCTCACCGAGGCGGCCCTGCATTTCTTCCTGCTGTTCGGAGGGACGGAGGGCCGGACCGCTTTCCGTGAGCAGGCGGCTTTTCTGGAGCAGCATGAGGAGCCGTATCAGGACCTGCTGCGCGGCCTGGAGCTGCTGGGCGCGTACCTGGAAACGGTGAAGGACGCGCCGGAGGAAGTGCTGCCGCTCGCCCGGCGCGCCGGAGAGCTGGCGCGGGCGCTGGCCTACTGGATGGCGGGCAATGAGCGCGGGGTGGTGTACTGGGTGGAGCGGCGCGGGCGCGGCTGCTTCCTGCAAGCCACGCCCATCGACGTCTCGGGGATTCTGCGGGAGCGGTTGTTCAACCCGGTGGACACGGTGGTGCTGACCTCGGCCACCCTGGCGGTGGGCGGCAGCTTCGACTACCTGAAGCGCCGGCTGGGGCTGGAGCACGCGCGCACGCTGATCGTGCCGGGGCATTTCGATTTCAAGAAGCAGGCGCTGCTGTACGTACCCCCGCACCTGCCCGACCCGCGCGACGGCGAGTTCGCGCGGCGCGCCGCCGCCGAAGTCACGCGGCTGCTGCGCCTGAGCCGCGGCCGGGCCTTCGTGCTGTTCACCAGCTATCAGCAGATGCGGGTGGTCTACGACCTGGTTTCGTTCCAGCTCGAGTACCCCACCCTGCTCCAGGGCGCCGGCCCGCGCACCGCGCTGCTGGAAGAATTCCGGCGCACCCCGCACTGCGTGCTGTTCGCCACCGCTTCCTTCTGGCAGGGCGTGGACGTGCCGGGCCAGCAGCTCAGTTGCGTGATCATCGACAAGCTGCCCTTCGCCGTCCCCAACGACCCGGTGGTCGAGGCGCGCATCCGCGCCATCCGCGAGGAGGGCGGCAATCCTTTTTACGAGTACCAGGTGCCCCAGGCGGCCCTGGCCCTCAAGCAGGGCTTCGGCAGGCTGATCCGCAGCCGCTCGGACCGCGGGGTGCTGGCGCTGCTGGACGGGCGCATCAGCCGCCAACGATACGGAAAGGTCTTCCTTGACAGCCTGCCCGGCTACACCTTCACCACCAGTATCGAGGACGTGGAGGCCTTCTTCGATGTTTGAGATCACCCTGGAGGAGAGCTTCTCGGCGGCGCACGCCTTGCGCGGCTACCAGGGCAAGTGCGAGCGCGTGCACGGCCACAACTACCGGGTGCGGGTAAGCCTGCAAGCCGAACAGCTCGACCCGGCGGGGCTGGTGATGGACTTCGTCGATGTGCGCGCCCTGCTGCGCGACCTGCTGGAGCCTTTCGACCACCGCCTGCTGAACGACGTGCCGCCTTTCGACACGTTGAACCCTACCGCGGAGAACATGGCGCGGCACTTCTTCGTCGGACTGAGCCGGCGGATCTCGGCGCAAGGGCCCCGAGTGCGGGTGGCGGAAGTGCGCGTCTGGGAGACAGAAGCGGCTACGGCAGCCTACCGGGAGTAGGCTACTTGCGGTAGTAGGCCGCGTTCTCCTCGGCGTAGGCGGCCCACTTCTCGGGCAGATCATCCAGGGTGAAGATCGCCGCAACCGGGCACACCGGTATGCAGGCCCCGCAGTCGATGCAGGCGTCCGGGTCGATGTACAGCATCTTGGCCGCGGCGAAGTCCGCCTCGTCCTTCTTGGGGTGGATGCAATCGACCGGACAGGCGTCCACGCAGGCCGTGTCCTTGACGCCGATGCAAGGTTCCGCAATCACGTAGGCCATACGCACTCTCCTTGGGAAAACCGCCTCTGCAACCAGCCGCAAGCTGGCCGGTACCAGCATAACTCAGCGGCACGCTTTCCGGGGGCCTTCCGATACAATGGGGGCATGCCCGCGAAAGTGCGCAAGGCGGTCTTCCCCGCCGCCGGTTTGGGCACGCGCTTCCTGCCCGCCACCAAGGCCCAGCCCAAGGAAATGCTCCCGCTGGTGGACAAGCCGCTCATCCAGTACGCGGTGGAAGAGGCGGTGCGCTCGGGCATCCGGAGCATCCTCATCGTCACCGGGCGGGGCAAGAGCGCCATCGAGGATCATTTCGACGTGAGTTTCGAGCTCGAGCAGGCTCTGGCGGCGCGCGACAAGCAGGACCTGGTGGCGGCGGTGCACGGCATCTCCGAGATGGTGGACTTCGCCTACGTCCGGCAGAAGGAAGCGCTGGGCCTGGGGCACGCCGTGCTGCGGGCGCGCGACCTGGTGGGTCAGGAACCCTTCGCGGTGGTGCTCTCCGATGACGTGATTGAGAGCGAGGTCCCGTGCCTCCGGCAGTTGCTGGACGTCTACGAGTTCTTCCAGGCCCCCGTGCTGGCGCTGATGGAGGTGCCGGCGGACCAGGTTTCCGCCTACGGCATCGTGGAGGCCGATCCGGTGCAGCACAACGGGCGGACCGACTGCCTGTACCGCATTCACAACCTGGTGGAGAAGCCCGCCCCCGCTGAGGCCCCCTCAAGGCTGGCCATCATCGGGCGGTACGTGCTGACCCCGGAGATCTTCGACTGCCTGGAGCGGACCGCGCCGGGCTCGCTGGGGGAGATCCAGCTCACCGACGGCCTGCGCCACCTGCTGGAGGTGCGGCCCATCTACGGTTGCCGCTTCGAGGGCCGGCGCTACGACGCCGGGGACAAGCTGGGTTTCTTGAAGGCCACCGTCGAGTTCGCCCTGCGCCGCGAGGACCTGGGCGGAGCCTTCCGCGAGTACCTGAGAACGCTGGAACGATAGCGGAGTGCGTTGTGGGACCGCTCGCTGACGCTCGCGGCTCGGTTGCCGGCCCCAGCGCCCGCTACAGAGCCACTACCGTAAGGGAGTGGTGGTTGGTGGAGGTGGAAGTTGAGCAGCATACCGATTGAATTGCCCTTGAAGGCCGGCGAGGCCGCGCAACTGGCCGAATTGATCCTGGAGCAGGTGGAGGGCCGTCCGCTCAGCGAAGACCTGCGCGGGCGGCTGGCCTCGCGGCTGAACGCGCTGCCGCTGGCGAGTCTGGCGGCTCACCCCGGTTCGCTGGAGCGCGATCCCATTCACCCCTCGGTGTACTACGCCGCCGTGGACGCGCTGGGCGGCGCGCGCCCGCAGCCCCTGCTGCTGCGCATCGCCACGGCTTCCTCACCCGCCAGCGGGCTATTCCCCAATCCTCTGCTCATCTGCCGCACGCGCACCGAACGGGGGCCCGAGGTGGTGATCAACGCCATCCCCTTCGCTTCCACCGATCACGCGCACATTCGCACCTTCGCCGAGCAGGTCAACCGCGCCTTCCTGCCCCGGCCGCAGGGCGCGCAGCCGGCCATCGCCGCGGGCAATCGTCACCCCGAGATCTCGCTGCCGGCCATCCTGGAGGCCTACCGGATCATCCTGCGGAACCTGGGAGTCAACATGGCCTCCACGCCGCAGCTTTCGGCCACACGTGAATCGACCACGGAGGAGGCGCTCGACCAGCGCGACGGCGAGAACCCGGTCACCGCCGGTCACACGCGCGTGTCCATCCGCCACCTCTATCACGCCGGCATCTGGGCGGCCATTCGCGCGGGCTGGCGCGAAGGCTACAACGCGGAGGCCGACCACATCATCATCTCCGGCGCGACGGCGGATGAAGTCAGCCTCTCGATCGAAGCGGCCAAGGAGGCCATCCGCCACGCCGCCGGGTTCACCAAGTTCACCACCGACACCTCCCGCCTGTTCGAGCTGCATGCCGACACGCGCCACCCCGACGCCTGGAGCGAAACCGAGGTGGAAGAGCGCTGCACCGCGTTGCTCGCGCCGGAAGAGCGCCGCTGGGTGGAGGACGAGTTCTCCAAACCGTTCCGGATCGGGGAAGCGGTCTACGAGTTCTCGCGCGATGAGCTGGCGCGCTACGCGGTGAAGTTCGTGCCCAGCCTGCGGCTGAACGAGGAGCTTTACGATTTCATCCGCGCGACCAAGGCCGCCGCGGGACTGGGCCGCGGCTTCGACTTCGAGCCTTCCCTCGACGAGGCCGAGACGCTGACCTCGCCCAAGGACGTCATCTTCTACCTCCACTGGCTGAAGGCGCGCGGCCGCCCGGCGCAACTGATGCCGCCCAACCTCGGCTTTAAGAAGCGGCAGGCCTATCCGGTGGCCCTGGAGAGCGGGCCGGAGACGGGCGTGGGACTGCGGGAGTACGCCAAGTCGAAGCTGTGGGCGGAACTGCTGCCGCGCGTGGTGCGCGACTTCGGCGGACGGCCGCTGGAGGAGCTGCGCGCCCGGGTCGGCGAGCTGGCCGCCGTGGCGCGGCACTTCAACTCCACCCTGAGCGTGCACTCGGGCAGCGGCAAGCAGGCCGAGGTGCTCGAGGAGATCGGCCGGGCCGCCGCCGGCCGGGTGAACTACAAGATCTCCGGGGAATTGCAGCTCCAGCTTTTCGATGTGCTCTCGGAGCAGCCGGCGGGGTCCCCCTGGCGCGCCCTCTACGATCGCATGGTGGAGCGCTGCAACGCCTTCGCGGCGGCGGGAGCGTTCGGTGAGGAGAGCGCGCTGGCTCAGAAGTACGTCGAACTGGGACGTGGCTCCTACCTGGGTGACGCGGCCCGGGGCCGTGTGGACGGCAATCTCTTTCTGGTGTTCTGGCTGGGGAACCTGAACGGCAGCCGCGACCTGGCCGCGCCGGATGGCGACCGGCGGTTTTTCAAGGAGAAGATCGACGAGCTGCCGCGGGAGCTCGTCGAAGAGGTGCGGCGGCGCAACACCCGTTACGTGGTGTGGCTGGCGGAGCACCTTCGGGGGTAGAGGCCATATGCGACGCAGGGATTTCATCGCCGGCGCGGCGGCGCTGGCGCCGGTTCAAGGAGGGAAAACCGCCGTGAAGCTCGGGGTCGATTTGTTCAGTCTTCGTTCGCAGGGGTGGACGCCTTTCCAGTTTCTGGACTACTGCGCCCAGTGGAAGGTCCAGTTGGTCCACTTCAGCGAGATCCGGTTTCTGGGTGGGCTCGAAGACAACCACCTGAAGAAGGTGCGCGAGCACGCCGAGCGCGTGGGCGTAGCCACCGAGGTGGGCATGCGCTCGATCTGCCCCAGCTCGAAGCTCTTCGACGCCTCGCAGGGGACCGCCGAGGAGCAGATCGCGCGGATGATTCAGGCCGCGCGGGCGCTGGGCTCGCCCATCGTGCGGGCTTTTCTGGGCAGCTCGGCGGATCGCACCGGAGCGTTGCCCATCGAGGGCCACATCGAGAACACCGTGCGGGTGCTGAAGGCGGTCCGGTCCCGGGTGATGGATGCCGGGCTGAAGATCGCCGTCGAGAACCACTCCGGCGACATGCAGGCGCGGGAGCTGCGCACGCTGATCGAAGCGGCGGGCCAGGATTTCGTGGGCGCCTGCGTGGATTCCGGCAACCCGGTGTGGGCCCTGGAGGATCCGCACCTGACCCTCGAGGTGCTGGCCCCGTACGCTATCACCAGCCACGTCCGCGACAGCGTCGTGTGGCGCACCCCGGAGGGCGTCGCGGTGGCCTGGACGCGCATGGGCGACGGCAACGTGGACATCGGCGCCTGGGTGCGCAAGTTCGCCGAGCGCTGTCCGGGGCGCGCCCTGTCGCTCGAAGTCATCGTCACCGGCCCGCGGCAGTTCCCCTACCTGGATCCCAAGTTCTGGGAGGGCTACCGAAATACCCCTGCCTGGGAATTCGCCCGCTTCCTGGCGCTGGCCGAGAAGGGCACTCCTCGGCAGGCGCCGCCCAAGGTGTCCAAGGAGGAAGCCGCGGCGCGCGAGCGCGAGGATCTGGAAACCAGCCTCCGCTGGACCCAACAGTTGCTGGCGAGCATCTAAGCAAGCATGTGGCGATACCTGTGTGTGCTCATGGCGCTGGCGTTGTCGGCGCGCGCTGACCTGGTCTCCGAGGTGAGGGCGGCGCTGGCGCGCAACGACTTCGCCGGCGCGGAAAAACGTGTGCAGAACTTCCGTGCCAAAAGCGGCGTCACCCCGGAGATGCTGGAGGCGCTCTCCTGGCTGGGTCGCGGCGCGCTGGCGGCCAAGCAGCTTGACCAGGCCGAGGCCTATGCCGGCGAGACCTACAAGCTGGCCCTCGGGCAACTGAATACGCGCAAGCTGGATGCCGAGCGGCGTCTGCCCATCGCGCTGGGAGCGGCCATCGAGGTGCGTGCGCAGGCGACGGCTGCCCGCGGCGGGCGCTCCGAAGCGGTAGGCTTTCTTAACCAGGAGCTGAAGACCTACTGGGACACCTCGATCCGCACGCGCATCCAGAAGAACATCAACCTGCTGACGCTGGAAGGCAAAGCGGCCCCGGCGCTCGAAACCGCGCAGTGGCTCGGCGAGCGCCCGGTGGCGCTGGCCGAGATGAAGGGCCGGCCCGTGCTCTTGTTCTTCTGGGCGCACTGGTGTCCGGACTGCAAGGTGGAAGCCCCGGTGCTTAGCAAGCTGGCATCGGAGTACGGACGGCAGGGCCTGCTGATAGTCGGCCCAACCCAGCTTTACGGCTACCGCGCGCGCGGCGAGGACGCCACGCCCGAGGAGGAGTTGCGCCACATCGACGAAGTGCGGCAGAAGTTCTACGGCCAGATCCCTGGCATGGCCGTGCCGGTCTCCAGCGAGAACTTCCGCGTCTACGGCGCCAGCACCGTGCCCACCCTGGTGCTCATCGACCGCCAGGGCATGGTCCGCCTCTACCACCCTGGGGAGATGACCTACGACGAACTCGCCCCCAAAGTAGCAGCGGTGGTGGAGTGATTCCGCCTTACGGCCTGCGCGGCTCCAGGTCGTAGCGCAGCTCGCCACCCTTCAGGCGCATGATGCCCTTCATTGCGCCGGGCGGGCGTGGCGGGCGCGCGATCGCCTTCGCCTCGGCATCCATCTTGTCGAAGTAAGCCTTGAGACGCTGAACCACCTCGGGATTCTGGGCGGCCACATCGCGCTGCTCGCTGGGGTCGT